>JAIOII010000536.1 GCA_019912685.1 Kofleriaceae bacterium | reverse complement strand
GGCCGAGGCCGCGCTCGGTGGCGGCCTCGCCTACGTGCTCGGCACGCACCTGGCGGCGTGTCTCGCCGCCGACGGCACGCCGCACATCAGCCTGCCGCTCATGCGCTTCTACGAGAAGGCACGTCCGGCGCGTGGGCCGAGGGTGGCCGCGCACTTCGCCGCCGCCGAGGCGCTCGCCGCGGTGCGCGCGGACCGTCCTCGCTTCCCGCTCGAGCAGGGCATCATGAAGATCGACACCGACCGCGACCTGCGCGTCGGGACCTCGAACCTCATCGGCGGCAAGCTGGCCTACCGCGTCGAGACCGAGCAGGGCGTCGTCAAGTCGGCGAAGCGCCACGGCGACTGGGTGGCGATCGTGTTCAAGACCGAGCGCTGGCAGGAGACCGCGTGGAGCTGCAAGGACACGCGTAGCGTGTCGCGCATCGACTGGAGCGGCGCGGTGCACTACCACCAGGACTGCACCGCGGTGGGCAAGAAGACCGTGTCGCGGACGCCGCGCGCGATCCGCGTGCCCGCCGAGTACGCCGCCGGCATCAAGCCCGGCAGCTTCGTGGTCTTCTGGGCCGACAGCTTCGGCGGTGACGCCGATCGCAAGGGTGCGGTGCGTGAGGTATGGGCAAACAAGGACCAGAAGAAGCTGGTCGCCTTCCTCGGCTTCGCCCTCTGAGTCGTCACGCGATGGAGCCGCTGCTCGTCAGCTCGGCGTGGGACCCCGCGCGGGTCGTCCGCCGCGCGCTCGGGTTCCCCGGCCGCGGCTGGACCCTGGTCACGCGGGGCGACATGATCGCGCTGGCGCGCGATGCCGGCGCGCCTCTCCATCCCGCCGACCTGATCGCGCTCGGGGCGGCCTTCGAGCTCCTCGTCATCGCGGCGTCGGCCCGTGGCCTCGATCTTCGCTGCGACCGCGGTCACCTCGACGAGCGGGGCCTGTTCGCGCGGGTCGTGCACGGCACGACGCCCGAGGCTGACGCCTTGCGCCTGGCCGCATGTGTGGATCGGGTGGGCACGCTCGAGGGCGCGCGCGGGGGTGGCGCGCTGGCGCCGCACGTGCGCGGCCGGCTGGCGGCGGCGGCGCTGCATCATGGCGCGGAGCTGGTCTGGCTCGACGAGCCGGCGGCGCTGGCCGGGCTCGCGGCCGTGTCCACCGCCGAGCCGTCGTGCCCGCGCTCGGTGCCGCCGGCCGAGGTTCGTGCGGCCGCGATGATCCGCGTTCCTCGGCCCACAACCGCGCTCGCGGTCGCTGGTGGACGCGCCGCGCAGCGCGTGTGGCTCGAGTCGGTGTCGCTCAGGTTGGCCGCCGACACGATGCTGCCGCCCCACCGCTCGGCCGACGAGGAGACCGGCGCCGGCCGCGACCTGATCTGGTTCGCGCTCGCGCCCGCCGCGACGCGATCACGAACCCCGTGACTTCGTGATGGCGTGGTCGTTGCTCGCCTGCACGGCATGACCACGCATCGGCTGACCTCGCTGCTCACCATCGCCTCCATCGCCGTCGCCACCGCATGCAGTGACGAGCTCGTGCCGTCCATCGACGCGGGCGCCGCGATCGCCGGCGACAACGGCATCACGACCTGCGGCAAGCCAGCCGTGTTCCTCGCCGACGAGGGCGTGACCATCATCGGCGGTCCGCCCGACGCCCTCCAGAACACCGACAAGATCGTCGCGCCCGGCGAGGTCGAGGTGTACGAGCCGGTCGCCGACCGGGCGCGAGCGGACGAGGTGCGCGTCGCCGTGCTCGACCGGCTCGCCGAGCTCCGCATCCCCGCCTTCACCCGGCGCCCGGCGGCGGTGCCCTTCATGATGGTCGTGATCGACGGCGAGCCCACCGGCTGGGGCGGCCTGGGGTTCTCCGCCGCGTATGACTGCGACAACGACACGCCGCACGACATCGCCTATGTCAACTTCCGGGCCCACGAGCGCTACGGAACCTCGGCGCTGGTCCACGCCGTCCTCATCGTCGTCGGTATCAGCGCCGGGCTGGATGCCACCGACCGCATCGCGGCGCCGACGAACTGCATGCGCGCGGACGGCATCGTGAGCGACTGCGTCTTCGCCGACGGGGTCACCATCTCGGCCGCGTACCGCCGTTGCAGCGATGGGACCCAGGACCAGCTCGTCCTCCTCCAGGCGGCCCATGGCTGCTGAAGGGCGCTGACACGTGACCCGGCAGGTGTCACGTGACAGCGGTCGGCGCCGAGGGCCGACGCGGAGTTGGGCGCCGCGGCGCTGGCCCGCCGGTTGCGATGGAGCGTCGCCGTGATCGGAAGCGTGCTCGGCAGCTACACCATCGTCGACCGGCTCGGCGAGGGCGGGATGGGCGTGGTCTACGCCGCCGAGCACGCGCTCCTCGGACGGCGGGCGGCGATCAAGGTGCTCTTGCCCGATCTGTCGCGGCGGGCCGAGGTCGTCGAGCGCTTCTTCAACGAGGCACGCGCGATGACGTCGATCGGCGACGCCGGCGTGGTCCAGGTCTTCGACTTCGGCCACGCGCCCGACGGCTGCGCGTACATCGTGATGGAGCTGCTCGACGGCGAGTCGCTCGACGACCGCCTGCGCCGCACCGGGCCGCTGCCGGCGCGGATCGCGCTTCGCATCGCGCGCCAGATCGCGACCTCGCTCGCCGCCGCGCACGCGCGCGGGATCATCCACCGCGATCTCAAGCCGGAGAACATCTTCCTGGTCCGCGACGCCGAGGCGATGGACGGCGAGCGCCCCAAGATCCTCGACTTCGGCATCGCCAAGCTGAGCGAGGACAACAACCGGTCGAAGACCCGGACCGGCACCTTCCTCGGCACGCCGCTCTACATGTCGCCCGAGCAATGTCGCGGCGCCGGCGAGGTCGACGCGCGCTCCGACGTGTACGCGCTCGGCTGCGTGCTGTTCCACCTCGTCGCCGGGCGTCCGCCGTTCGACGGCGCCGGCGTGGGCGAGATCGTCGCGTCGCACCTGCGCGAGCCGGCGCCGGCGCCTAGCCAGGTGCTGCCCGGCGTGCCGGCCTCCGTCGATGCGGTGGTGGCGCGATGCCTGGCCAAGTCACCCGACGAGCGCTTCGCGTCGATGAGCGAGCTGGCGCAGGCGCTGGCGGCCGTGCAGGCGCGCCTCTCGGCCGGGCTCACCGGTGATCGCGCCGCGCCCGACGCGCGCACCGTGATCGCGGCGGATCTG
>JAIOII010000054.1 GCA_019912685.1 Kofleriaceae bacterium | reverse complement strand
ATCCAGGCGAGCTTCGGCCATCACGACATCTCGGGCGTCCGCGCTCACGTGGGCGGCGCCGCGGCGACGGCATCTGGCGAGCTCGGCGCGCGCGCGTACGCCAGCGGCGATCAGGTCGGGTTCGCCGAGAGCCCGGATCTGTTCCTCGCCGCGCACGAGGCCGCCCACGTCGTCCAGCAGCGCGGCGGGGTCCAGCTCGCGGGCGGCATCGGCGACGCCGGCGACATCTACGAGCAACACGCCGACGGCGTCGCCGCGGCGGTGGTGCGCGGCGAGTCGGCGGAGCAGATGCTGGACGCCCACGCCGGCGGCGCGGGATCGATGACGCTGGTGCAACGGGATATCGACCCGGCGTTGCTCCGCGCAAGGATCGGTGAGATGCGCGCCGAGAACGCGATGGTCCTCTACGTCGACGCCGTCGGGGGATCGCGACACGCCTTCTACCAGCCGGCCCAGGGAGTCGAGGGCTCGCGCGACGTCTGGGATCCTCGGTTTCTTCGTCAATCCGCACACCGGCGCCTGTTGCGCGACCGATTCCGCGGCCACGTCGACTACCTGGTGGGCCAGCGTCGCTGGGACACGCTGTACTGGCTGCACACCGAGTTCCCGTCCAACCACCTCCCGAACGCGGCGCCCGGGCCGCTGCAGGAGCTCCAGCGCTTCATCCAGACCCAGGCGACCGCGGTCCAGACCGAGTCGGGCACCGGCTGGGACGAGATCCAGAACGCGCCGACGCGTCGCCGTGCGGACGCCGCGGAGTCGCGCGAGCGGGGGCAGCAAGCACGCGCGGACGTGACGGCTGCGACGCAGGCGGTCACCGCCGGCCTGCGCGCCGCCTCGGGTACGCGGCTGCACCGGATCGTGTACTCGACGGCCCCGATGCGAACGCTGGGGGGACACACCCATACCTTGAACAGCTCCTGGGCCCACGCACTCGCGCGCTACCTGCGCACGCTCAACGAGCTGCGGCAGGGGCGGCGTCCGAGCATGGGAGGGGGCATCCCGGGTGCGCCGACGACATCCGACAGCTACATGGTGGACGCGGCAACAGCGACGTGGCGGGGCTTATCGGAGCAGCAGCGAACGACGCTGACCGACGATGATCAGTGGGCCACGCTCGTGCGCAACGTGTGGCCGACATTCCAGGAGCGGCTGAGCTGGGGGATCCAGGAGGCCGGTTCCGATCAGAACCCCGATACGCTCGATGGTGGTCGCTGGCGAAACCCCGGTCAGGACCTGCACTGACGAGCCACCGCGATTCGCGCGCCCGAGCGCGCGAACGAGCGCGAGGCGACGCGACCGAGCCCGCCGCGACCGAGCTCGTCGCCCGTGAACCCCGCGGCGAGCGCGGCGCGCCGAGGGTAAGGTCGGCGAGTGAACGCGCGCACCGCCATGCCTCCGAGGTCGCCGTGATCGGTCGGTTCGCGCCGTCGACCACGGGCGAGGCGCACCCCGGGACGCTCCTGGCGGCGCTGCTCGCGTGGCTCGATGCGCGGGCCGCGGGAGGGCGGATCGTCCTGCGGCTCGAGAACCTCGACCACACGCGGTGCCGGCCCGAGTGGGCGCCGCAGATGATCGCCGACCTCGCGTGGCTCGGGCTCGACTGGGACGTCGTCGTCGACCAGGCGACGCGGCGGCGCGAGCACGAGGACGCGCTCGACCGGCTCGCGGCGGCGGGGCGGCTCTATCCGTGCACGTGCTCGCGGCGACAGCGCGCGGGTGGACGGCGGGCGCCGGACGGCGGGTGGGCGTACCCGAACACGTGCCGCGGGCGGCCGCTGCCGGCGGCCGGGTGGCGCGCGTCGACCGAGGCGCTGCGCGTGCGGCTCGACGACGGCCCGATCGCGATCGTCGACGAGGGCGGGATGGACCTGACGCAGGACGCGGCGGCGGAGATGGGCGATCCGATCGTCGTGCGGCGCGACGGCGTGCTCGCGTACCAGCTCGTCGTGGTCGTCGACGACGCGGCGAGCGGCGTCACGCGCGTCGTGCGCGGCAAGGACATCGCGCCGTCGACGGCGACGCAGGTCGCGCTGCAGCGGCTGCTCGGCGTGCCGACGCCGGCGTACCGGCACCACCTGCTGCTGGTCGAGGCGCACGGCGAGAAGCTCGCCAAGCTGCACGGCTCGGCGCCGGCGACGGCGCTGCGCGCGCGCTACGCGGGCGACGAGCTGTGCGGGCTG
>JAIOII010000535.1 GCA_019912685.1 Kofleriaceae bacterium | reverse complement strand
CGCCGCGCGCAACCGCGAGCGCGTCGTGCGCATGCAGCAGCTGATCGCCGAGCTGGCGAAGCCGCCGCCGCCGGATGTCGGGGCCGACGGCCAGCCGGCGCAGCCCGAGGACCCCGAGGCGGCGAAGCAGCGCGAGGAGCTGTACGGCAAGGCCGAGGCCCTGCGCGCCGAGGCGCAGACCGCGCTCGATCAGCTCCTGGCGGTCGCCCGGGGCGGCAAGGGGCCGGCCGCGCTCGAGTCGGCGGCGACCGCGCAGGCGAAGCTCGAGGAGCTGCAGCAGCTCTTCTACTCGGTGGTCGAGCACCTGAAGAAGCTGATCCGCGAGCAGGGCGAGACCCGGGACCGCACCAGCGACGCCATCGTGCTCGACGACGTCACGCGCAAGCCGATGCTCCCGCCGATCGCGCAGCGGCAGGACGGTCACGCGCAGACGGCCGACGCGATCGCCGGCGTCGCCGCGGCGATCGCGTCCTTCACCTGCGCCTGGTCCCTGGCCGCCGCGAGCCGCGCCTTCACCTCCTCGAGCCGCGCGCGGATGTCGAGCTGCCGGCCGCCGAGCGCCACCGGCTGCATCCACTGCGGCAGCTCGACCGGCGCCTCGCCGAGCTTGCGCTCGCCGCGCGCCTGCTCGATGCCGGCGACGTGGCCGAGCAGCTCGACGTGATCCTGCGCGACGCCGCGCAGCACCGTGATCGGATCGAGGAGCTGCTCGCGCGCCCGCTTGAGCGCCTCGAGCGCGCCCTCGACGCGGCGGTACGCGAGCTCGGCCTTGAGCTCGGTCAGGTTGCGGCGCGCGTCGGTCATCTCCTTGCGCGCGTCCTGCACGTAGAGGTCGAGGTTCTGGAGCTGCACGAGCCGCGCCTTCTCCTCGTCCTTGCGCTCGGCCTCGGCCTTGCCGCCGATCGCCGTGATCTCGTCACCGGCGAGATCCGCGACCACGCCGGCCTCGGCGGCGACGGTCCGCTGCTGCGTCGACGTCTGGTCGAACGCGTCCTTGTCGGCGAGCGGATCGGCGCCGGCGCCGCGCTCGTCCTGCGCCTGCCAGAGCGCGCGCACCGCGTCGCGCAGCGCGCGCTCGCCGGCGATGATCGCGTCGAGCCGCTGCTCGAGCCCGTTCTCGCCCTGGTTCACCTCGTCGACGAGCGCGAGGATGCGCGCCTGCACGCGCTCGAGGTTCGCGCGCGCGTCGCGATCGTCCTCCTGCAGCCGGAGCGCGTCGGAGAACCAGGCGGCGGCCTGGCGGTAGTGCTCGATCGCCGCGGCCGGGTCGCGCTCGCCGCCGTCCGCCGCGGCCTTCTCGCCCTGGCGCGCGTAGGTGAGCCCGAGGTTGAACGCGGCGCGGTAGCGCAGCGCGCCGTCGTAGCCGGCGTCGCTGCGCGCGTCGAGGAAGGCCTTCGCCGCGTCCTCGAACCTGGTCTCGGCGAGGAGCCGGACGCCGTCGTTGTAGCGGACGCGCGCCGGCTGGGGCGGGCCCTCCATGCAGCCCACCGACAGGACGACGGCGGCGAGGACGAACAGGACGGCGATCGCGCCCCTCATGGCTCCCTCCCGGCGAAGGCGCCGACGGCGAGCGCCGCGACCAGCGCGACCAGCGCGAGCGCCACCATCCACGGGTACTTCTCGGCGGGCACGACGCGCAGCGCCTGGTCGGCCTCGGCGCGCAGGATCGGCGTGATGTTCTCGCGCACGATCGACTCGAGATCGAGCGCCGACGTCCCGGCGGGGACGTACGCGCCGCCGGTCTCGAGCGCCATCTTGCGCAGCGTCTCGCCGTCGAGCCGGGTGATCACCGGCCGGTCGTCGTGCATCATCTGCGTGCGGGCGCCGGTCCTCGGGTCGGTGATCGTGATCGGCGAGCCCTCCTCGGAGCCGAGGCCGACCGCGACGATGCGCACGCCGGCGAGCTTGGCCTGCTGGGCGGCGTCGAGCGGATCGCTCTCGTGGTCCTCGCCGTCGGTGATGAGCACGATCAGCTTGGCGCCCTCGCCGGTCGGGAACGACTTGACCGCGGTGCGCACCGCATCGCCGATGCGCGTGCCGCCGCGCGACACGGTGCGGGTGTCGACGCCGCGCAGCGCGAGGTTGAAGAACGCCTGATCGGGGGTGAGCGGCGAGAGCGTCACGGCGCGGCCGGCGAAGGCGACCAGCCCGACGCGCTGGCCCTCGAGCTGCTTCACCATGCGCTCGATCTCGGCGCGCGCGCGGACCAGGCGGTTGGGCGCGACGTCCTCGGCGAGCATGCTCTTCGACACGTCGAGCACGACGACCACGTCGGCGGCGATGTTCGAGCTCATCACGGCCTCGCCGGCGGCGATCGAGCGCGGGCGCATGAGCGCGAGCACGCACGCGAACAGCGCGACGGTGACGAGCACGAGCCGCGCCACCGTGCGGGTCAAGGACGGCCGCGTCACCAGCCGGCGCTGCATGAGCGGCGACAGGAAGCGGCCGAGCGCGTCGCGGCCGTGCCACTCGAGCAGCGCGAGCACCGCGACGAACGCGAGCACGGCCCACAGCCAGTGCACGCGGCTCCGGTACATCCACTCCCAGTCGGGCAGGATCGACAGCAGCTCGCTCACGGCAGCCTCCGCAGGAGCGAGCCGCGCAGGAGCAGCGCCACCGCCACCGCGATCATCGCGGCGAGCACGAAGCGGCCGTAGTACTGGTCGTACTCGAAGAACTTCACCTCGCTGATCTCGGTCCGCTCGAGCCGGTCGATCTCCTGGTACACGCGGCGCAGGCCGGCGGCGTCGGTGGCGCGGAAGTACTTGCCGCCCGCGCGCTCGGCGATCGCGCGCATCGTCTCCTCGTCGATCTCGACGCGCGTCGACACGAGCCGCTCGCCGCCGGTGAACGGGTCGTGGACGCGGATCGGCGCCATGCCGCTGGTCCCGGCGCCGATCGTGTAGACGCGCACGCCGGCGTCGCGCGCGAGCTCGGCGGCGGCCAGCGGCGCGATCTCGCCCATGTTCGATACGCCGTCGGTGAGCACGATGGCGACCCGGCTGCGCATCGGCGCCTCGCGCAGGCGCTCGATGGCGAGCGCGAGCCCCTCGCCGACCGCGGTGCCGTCCTCCGACTCCTCGGTGACGATCTCGAGCGCGCGCGCCGCCGTCACCAGGTTCCCGTGGTCGAGCGTGAGCGGGCTGCGGGTGTCGGCGTAGCGGGCGAACGAGACCAGGCCGATCGCGTCGTCGGGCCGCCCCTTCAGGCCACCGCCGCCGAGCACGAACTGCTCGAACACGCGCTTCACCGCGTCGAGGCGCGTGAGCTCGCGATCGCGCTCGGACAGATCGAGCGCGCGCATCGAGCCCGAGATGTCGACGACCATCGCGATCGCGACGCCCTCGGTGCGGATGCGGCTGTCGCGCTGGCCCTTGCGCGGGCCGGCGAGCGCGACGGCGAGCGCCACGATGGCGAGCGCGAAGAGCGCGTCGGGCACCCACGCGAGCCTCGTCCGCCACGTCGCCTCGGCCGGCAGCGCGTCGATCGACGAGAAGACGACGCGACCCGCCGCGCGGTGGGCGAGCCACACCGCGGGGATCACCGCGAGCGCGGCGAGCAGGTACCACGGGTGCTGGAGCTGGACTCCCCACACCGTCATGGTTGCTCCTTCGCGCCGGCTGGCATGGCTACGCCGCCTCCTGGGCGCGCACGCGCGTGTCCTCGACGAACGCGCGCGCCGCCTTCAACGTCGCCATCGACTCGTCGGGATCGGGGCGGTAGCCCGCGAACTTCACGCGGTCGCAGCGCTCGAGGAACGCGGTGAGGAGCTCGCGTTGGTCCGCGGCGAGCCCGGCCGCGCGCCGCGCCTCCTGGAGGAACTCCTCGGTCGTGAGCTCGGGCGCGCGCACGCCGTAGCGGCCCTCGAGGTAGCGGCGCACGATCGACGACAGCTCGACGTACCAGCTGTCGGCGGTCCGCGCGTCGGGCGCGCCGCGGGCCTCGAGCGCCTGGAGCCGGCGTACGGCCTCCTCGTACGCCGACACCCGCGCCTCGCGGAGCGCGCGCCGCCGCATCGCGCCGACGACGAGCACGACCGCGAGGATCCACGATGGCGCGCGTCCGGGCCGCC
>JAIOII010000534.1 GCA_019912685.1 Kofleriaceae bacterium | reverse complement strand
GGCGACGCGCGCACGGGCCCCGCGGCGGTCGACGCGCGCGTCGCCCTGCCCGCCCCCGACGCGCGCCGTCCGATCGAGCGGATCGACGCGGGCGTCTCCGTCGACGCCGGCGCGCTCGTCGCCGGCGCCACCTTCCGCCTCACCGTGTCGCCGCAGGAGTCCGAGGTGCAGCTCGGCGGCGGCCCGTGGCGCGTGCTCGAGGACGGCACCGTCGACCTGCCGGTGCCGACGGCGCCGCTGCGCGTCTCGGTGCGCAAGGAGGACTGCTGCGAGGGCAAGGTCGTCACGATCCCCGCCGGCCAGACCAGGCCGTTCAGCATCACCAACCCGTTCCTGCCGGCGTCGATCACGCCGATGTGCGACGCGCAGGGCGACATCAGCGTCACCATCGACGGCGCCAACGCGAACCTCGGCCGGGGCAAGACGATCTTCTTCGGCGACACCCTCGTCCAGCAGAAGGACGTCGAGGTCGCGTTCTTCATCGGCGATCGCATCGATCGGCAGACGATCACGGTGCGCCCCAAGAGCAGCGAGACGGTGCGATGCCGGCCCTGACCCGCGCGCTCGCCGCGCTCGCCCTGGTCGCGACGGTGCTCGCCGCGCCCGCCGCCGCCAGCCCGGCCGAGGAGATGAACACGGCGCGCGACGCCTTCCGGCGCCGCGACTGGCAGGCGGCGATGCCGATCCTGTCTTCCCTCCTCTACCCGACGCCGCGCCTCTCGAGCGAGGAGGACATCTACGAGGCCCACCTCCTCCTCGGCATGAGCGCGTACGAGTCCAACGATCGGCTCACCGCGACCCGCGAGTTCGAGGAGGCGATCGTGCTCCAGCTCGAGCGCAAGCTGGGCACCGGCGTCTTCTCCGACGACGCGGTCGCGCTCTACGAGGAGCGGCGGCAAGCCCTGGTCGAGAAGTACCGGCTCGACGCCGAGAAGCGCGCGCTCGCGCTCGAGCGCGAGAAGTACCGCCGCCTCGTCGAGGCGATGGTCATCGTCGAGAAGCGCGACTACTACGTCAACTTCATCCCGTTCGGCGCCGGCCAGTTCCAGAACAAGCAGCTGAAGAAGGGCATCTTCTTCGCGACGGCGCAGGGCGTCACGGGCGCGGTCTCCGCCGGGATCTGGATGTACCTCGTCGGCTCCTACGGCCTCTCCGGCACGGTGCCCAACGCCGACGCCAACGACGTCCGCCGCCTCCAGCAGATCGAGATCGGCGCCGGCGCCGCGTTCCTCGGCCTGGCGGCGTGGGGCATCGTCGACGCCCTCGTCAACTACAAGCCGTCGATCGTCCGGAAGCCGGACGAATCGCTCCTGCCGCCGGACCTGAAGCCGGCGCCGCGATCCACCACCCGCCTCGCTCCGACGCCGCTCCCCGGCGGCGGCGGCGTGGTGATGACCTGGGAGTTCTGACATATGCCCTCACTTCGCCTCGCCGCACCTGGTCAGCCGCCGTCGGTCTACCACCTGTACAAGAAGATCACGTCGCTCGGCTCGGGGCCCGACAACGACGTCGTCTTGCCCGACCCGCTGATCGGCGACGCCTACGCGTCGATCCACTTCGACGGGCAGACCTACACGATCACGACGCTGCAGCGGAAGGCGGAGGTCGTCGTCAACGGCAAGAAGCGGAGCAAGCACAAGCTCAGCCACGACGACAAGCTGACGATCGGCAGCTGCGAGCTGCGCTTCGCGCTGGTCGACGACGCGCCGATCCCCGAGGAGGAGGAGGTCTCCACCGTCGCCGACCTCGACGCGTACCACAAGCTCTTCGACTTCTCCGAGAAGCTCATGCACCAGCGCGATCTGGGCGAGCTGCTCGACACGCTCATGGACCTCGTCATCGAGATCACGAACGCCGACAAGGGCTTCCTGATCCTGATGGAGGGCGACACCCTCGACATCAAGGTCGCGCGCAACCTGAAGCGCGAGAACATCTCCGACGCCGTCAGCCAGCTCTCCGACTCGATCGTCGCCAAGGTCGTGCAGACGCGGCGGCCGGTGATCATCTCCGACGCGATGCACGACGCCGAGTTCCAGTCGGCGAAGAGCGTCATGCAGCTGCGCCTGTCGAGCGTGATCTGCGTGCCGCTCCTCGATCGCGGCCGGCTCCTCGGCCTCATCTACGTCGGCAACGACTCGATCGTCGACCTGTTCCAGGAGCAGATGATGCGGGCGCTGACGGTGTTCGCGTCGCAGGCGTCGCTCATCATCGCCAACGCGCTCCTGCTCGACGAGCTGCGCGTCGACAACCGCCGCCTGCACGAGCGCCTCGAGCAGTTCCGCTTCGGCGAGATCGTCGGCACGAGCCCGGTGATGCAGCAGGTGTTCCGCCGCGTCGAGAAGATCGCGCCGACCGACATCTCCGTGCTCATCACCGGCGAGACCGGCACCGGCAAGGAGCTGATCGCGCGCGAGATCCACACCCGCTCGCCGCGCACCGGCAAGCCGTTCATCACGATCAACTGCGGCGCCATCCCCGAGAACCTGCTCGAGAGCGAGCTCTTCGGCCACGTGAAGGGCGCGTTCACCGGCGCCGTCGCGACCAAGCAGGGCAAGTTCCAGGCGGCCGACGGCGGCACCCTCTTCCTCGACGAGGTCGGCGAGCTCCAGCTCGAGCTGCAGGTGAAGCTCCTGCGCGCGATCCAGGAGCGCATCGTCATCCGCGTCGGTGACACGCGCCCCGAGTCCGTCGACATCCGCATCCTGGCGGCGACCAACCGCGACCTCGAGAAGGAGATCGCGGGCGGCCGCTTCCGCGAGGACCTCTACTACCGGCTGAACGTCGTCAACCTGCACCTGCCGCCCCTGCGCGCGCGCGGCGACGACATCGTGGTCGTCGCCCGCTACCTGCTCTCGCGCTTCACGCGCGAGTTCGACGCCAGGGTGAAGGGCTTCTCGCCCAACGCGACGGTCGCGATGCGCAAGCACAGCTGGCCCGGCAACATCCGCGAGCTCGAGAACCGCATCAAGAAGGCGATCGTGCTCTGCGACTCGACGGTGATCGGCCCCGACGACCTCGGCCTCACCGCCGACGTCCTGCCGTCGATCATGACGCTCGCCGACGCCAAGGAGAAGTTCCAGCGCGATTACATCAACGAGGTCCTCGCGCTCAACAACGGCAACCGCACCAAGACCGCGCGCGACCTCGGCGTCGACCCGCGCACGATCTTCCGTCACCTCGAGAAGGAGTCCGACGACGGCTCGGGAGAGCCCCTCGAGTGACCATGACAGGGATGTCGGATCTGCTCCGGGCCGGCGCGCGCGTCGTCGCGTCCAAGTGCCGGCAATGGCACGGGAAGGCCGGCGCGGCGCGCTTCGTGCATTCTTCACGATCCGTGGTCGTTCTCGCTGTCCTCGCTGCCGCATCGGTCTCCGCCGGATGCGTCATCCCTCCCGACCTGAGCGTCGAGAAGAACGACGCGGCGGTGAACGCGGCGCCCGTCATCCTCGACGTGCGCGACGAGGCCGGCAACCCGTTCGAGCGCCCCGGCCCGCGCGACGTCACCGTCGGTCAGGGCCGGCTGGTGCTCACGATCTCCGACCCCGATCTGCTCGACACGCTCTACGTCCGCTACTTCCTCGACTACGGTCTGCCGGCGCCGACGCCCGCGCGCATCGAGTGCGAGGCCGCGCCCGGCGCGACGCCGACCCTCCAGCGTCAGATCACCTGCTCGCTCGTCGGCGTGTGCACGACGCCCGCCGTCGGCCCCGACCACGTCTTCGAGATCGAGGTCTTCGACCGGCCGCCGGTCGTCGACGATCCGACGCGCCTGTTCCGCGCCCTCGATCCGCCGGGACTCTCGTCGGCGTGGTGGTGGCAGGTCACATGCGTGGAGGCGGTGCGATGAGCCGTCGCCTCGCGCTCTCGCTCGTCCTCGCCGTCGCCGGTTGCATCGAGGCGCCGGTGACCCCCGACGACCGCATCGAGTGCCAGGTCGACGCCGACTGCAACACCGGCGCGGGCGAGGTCTGCGGCGACGGCGTCTGCTGGGGCGACCCACCGTCGACGATGTACGCCGCGGTCCTCGGCCCCTCGTCGGCCTACAACAGCATCGCCGCCACCACCGAGATCGCGTCGGTGGTCTTCCAGGCCGACGGCTGGTTCGGCGACGGCGCGAGCGGCGGCCTGCCGCTCGTCGAGGCCATGCGGGTCAGCGGACAGGTCAAGGCGCCCTGCCCGGCGGCGCTCGAGGCGTGCAGCGACTACCTCGTCGTGCCCGGCACGATCCGCTGGACCCGACCGTCGGACATCCCGGGGCTGCCCGAGCTGAGCATCACGGCGACGATGACGGGGGTCATGGGCGGCAGCTCGTCGGGCGGCTTCGAGGTCTACCTGCCGCGCCCGGTCACGACGACGACGTACACCGTCTCGTTCATGCCGTCGACCTCGCCGCTCGGAGCCGGCCTCCCGTCGGCGGCCAACCTCCTGCCGCCGTTCCGCGCGTCGGTGACGGTGTCACCCGCCGACGCCGGCGGCCTGGTCCGCGACTTCATGCTGCCGGCCAGCGCGCGCACGCTCGGCGGACGCATCTCCCAGGCCGGCACCTCCGCGCTCGGCGGCTGGCGCGTCTACGCCGAGGCCGGTGACGGCACCGTGCAGGGCGCGATGGTGCGCGCCTCGAGCATCGCCGTGACCACCGCCGAGGGCGACTTCACCGTCACCCTCGCCGACGGCCCGTCGCTCGTCGACCTGGTCTTCGTCCCGACCAACGTCACCGGCGCCGGCGAGAGCGAGCCACCCCGCGTCCGCCTGCGCGATCACGTCGTCACGTCGCCCTTGCCCGCGCTCGCGCTGCCGCCGCTCCAGCGCATCATCGCCGCCCCGGTCTCGATCGAGGGCACCGACGGCTCGGGCAACCTGACCGACATCGCCGGCGCGATCGTCGTCGCGCGCCTCGACCAGCTCGTCGGCGCCGTGTACCTGCAGCACCAGGCGACGACGACGACCGCCGCCAACGGGCTCGGCTCGCTCCAGATCCTCCTCGGCACCGAGGTGCTGCCGCTCCAGTACGAGCTCGACGTCCTCCCCGGGCCGCTCTCCGAGATGGCGTCGGTCTACGGCGTCGGCCTCGAGGTCGCCGACACCGTGCCCACGCCGGTCGTGCGCCTGCCGCGCGGCCAGCCGCTCGTCGGGACGGTGCTCGACGAGCACGGCTTCGGCGTGCCCGGCGCCACCGTCACCGCGGCGGTCTCGGGCCTGTCGCTCTGCGCGCTCTCGTCGGAGGACCTGCGCGTCGCGCGCGGCCTCGCGCCCGTGCAGTCGACCACCGACGCGAACGGCGAGTTCGCCATGTTCGTCGACCGCGACTTCGCCGGGACGCCGCTCGTGTACGACGTCATGGTCGAGCCCTCGGCCGGCACGTGGGCGCCGCGGTGGACGTTCCTCGACATGACACCGAGCGCCGAGCATCGCGCGCTCTGGCTGCCCGAGGCGGCGCACGTACGGGCGCAGGTGATCGCGCCGTCGGCGGATCGCGCGCCCGACACGCTCGTCACGCTCCACGAGATCACCGACAAGCCGGCGCCGTGCCCGCAGGTCTCGTACGGCACGGCCGGCCTGACGGTGCGGCAAGCGGTCGGGACCTCGGACGCGGACGGCATCGTCCGGCTGATCCTCCCGCGTGCGCCGGTCCAGTAGTCGCGCGGACTTGGGGGCGGGAGCGGGCGACGCTTGACCCTCGGGGTCGCGGCGTCTATGGTCTCGCCCACTCTATCCAGGATCGAAGTGAGCCGCCCACACCGCATCATGCGTCACTCCGTTTCGGCGCTCCACTTCGCTCCGGCTGGCACGCTTGCCGGCTTTGATCGCGTCCGCAGCCGTACTGCCCGCACCAGCTCCCCACGATGGGGTGTCGCTGGTGGCGCACCCACGCGCCGGACCTCGCCACGACTCGAGTCCTACACATGTCCAACGTCTCGTCTGACTTCGACGCCGGCGACGCCGACGTCGCGCCGCCCGCCAACGGCGACGCCACCGTCTTTGCTTCTCTGACCGACACGCCCGACGCGGGCGACCCAGCCCCCGACGCCGACGCCGACGCCGAGGACGCCGCGCCGGCGCCGCCGACGTTCGCGGCGCTCAACCTGCCGCGCGAGATCGAGGCCGCGCTCGAGGACATGGGCTACTTCTCGCCCACGCCGGTCCAGAGCGCCGTCTACGAGAAGGTGATGGAGAACAAGGACCTGATGGTCCAGTCCCGCACCGGCACCGGCAAGACGACCGCCTTCGGCCTGCCGATCGTCTCCTCGGTCGACGCGAGCAAGCGCGCGCCGCAGGCGATCATCCTCACGCCGACGCGCGAGCTGGCGCTGCAGGTCGCGCGCGAGCTCCAGTCGCTGTCGCGCCACAAGGGCCTGGCCGTCGAGACGATCTACGGCGGCGCGCCGATCGGCAAGCAGATCGATGCGCTGCGCCAGGGCGTGCACATCGTCGCCGGCACCCCCGGCCGCGTCCTCGACCACATCGGCCGCAAGACGCTCGACCTCCGGGGCGTGCGCTTCTTCGTCCTCGACGAGTGCGACGAGATGCTGTCGATGGGCTTCCTCGAGGACATCGAGCGCATCTCGCAGCACGTGCCCAAGGAGCGCCAGACGCTGCTGTTCTCGGCGACGATGCCGGACGAGGTCCGGCGCTACTCCAAGCGCCAGATGCGCGAGCCCGAGCACATCGCCCTGTCGACGGGCAACATCTCCGTCGAGGAGATCCATCACGCGTACTACGTCGTGAGCGGCGTGGCGCGCGCGCGCGACCTCCTCCGCATCATCGCGCACGAGAAGCCCGAGAGCGCGATCATCTTCTGCAACACGCGCGACGAGACCGGCATGGTCGCCCGCTTCCTCACCAAGCAGGGGCTGGACGCCGAGGCGCTGTCGAGCGACCTCTCGCAGTCCGACCGCGAGCGCGTGATGAAGCGGATGAAGGCGAAGAACCTCCGCTTCCTGGTCGCGACCGACGTCGCGGCGCGCGGCATCGATATCCAGGAGCTGTCGCACGTCATCAACTACAGCTTCCCGGAGTCGGCCGAGGTCTACGTGCACCGCACCGGCCGCACCGGCCGCGCGGGCAAGAAGGGCACGGCGCTGTCGATCATCGGGCCGCGCGAGCTGGGCTCGTTCTGGTACCTGAAGATGCTCTACAAGATCCAGCCGGAGGAGCGCGACCTCCCGCCGGCCGCGGTGCTCGACGGCGTGCTCAAGCAGCCGCTGCCGCGCATCGGCCCGCCGCCGCCGCCGGACCCGCTGGTGACGCTGCGTGGGCTCCTGAGCGGCGAGCCGACCGAGGAGCACCTCGCGCTGGCCAAGCGCGTGCTCGCCGAGGCGGACGCCGAGAAGATCGTGGCGCTGCTCGCCGGTCAGAAGGTCGACGAGGTGGCCGCGCAGAAGGCGGCCGCGCGCGCGGCGGCCGAGGCAGCGCGCAAGGAGCGCGAGGAGCGCGACCGCGCCGAGCGCGCCGAG
>JAIOII010000533.1 GCA_019912685.1 Kofleriaceae bacterium | reverse complement strand
GGCTTTGCGCGCGACGTAGAGCGTGTTGTTCGCGCGCGCGCCGCCGGCGACGTGCGGGTGGTACGCGGCCCACGCCGGCACCGCCGCTCGCCCGTCGACGGCCACGACCTCGCCCACCTCCATCCAGCCCCAGAGGACGTGCAGGTCGGGCGCGCCCGCGACGAAGCGCCACCGGCCACGCGCGCGCTCGGCGCGGCGGAACCAGCCGAAGAAGAGGAACACGTCGCCCGCGCCGACGCCGGCCCGCGCCAGCACGGTCTGCTCGCCGCCGGCCTGTCCGAACACCGGACACCAGCCGCGCTTCCGCGGGAACGCGCTCGCCACCAGATCGGGGTCGAGGTGCGCGCGCGCCGCGCCCGTGTACGCGCCGCCGCTCAGATCGGCGACGAGCCGGCCGACGTCGTTCCCGTGCACGGTGATGTCGCGGTAGCGGATCGCCGAGCGCGGGTCGGGGATCGGCAGCGAGATCATCGTGCCGTCGGGCAGGATCGGGCTCGCGCAGCCGCCCGCCGTCGAGTCGAACCCTTTCCGGCTCAGCACGATGCGGCCGCGAAGGCCGCTCATCGTCTCCCCTTCACCGCGAGGAAAGATGCCGACAGGTACATGAGTAGCAGACCTCTCCGACGATACACAGGATCACTCGCGGATCCGCTTCCACGGCTGCCTCCGTCGGGGTAAACGTGCGCCATGCCGCGTCGGAGTGACCTCGAGTCGGTATTGATCATCGGGTCGGGGCCGATCGTCATCGGCCAGGCCTGCGAGTTCGACTACTCCGGGACCCAGGCGTGCAAGGCGCTCCGCGAGGAGGGGCTGCGCGTCATCCTCATCAACTCCAACCCGGCGACGATCATGACCGACCCGGAGCTGGCCGACGCCACGTACGTCGAGCCGCTCACCGTCGACATGCTCGAGAAGGTGATCGCCAAGGAGCGGCCGCAGGCGATCCTGCCGACGCTCGGCGGACAGACGGGCTTGAACCTCGCGCTCGCCGCGCACGAGGCCGGCGTCCTGCGCAAGCACGGCGTCGAGCTCATCGGCGCGTCGGTGAAGGCCATCGCGATGGCCGAGGACCGCGAGCTCTTCAAGCAGGCGATGGCGCGCATCGGCCTCTCCTGCCCCAGGTCGACGCTCGTGTCATCGGTCGCGGAGGCGCGCGAGGCGATCGACGCGATCGGCTTCCCCGCGATCCTGCGCCCGTCGTTCACGCTCGGCGGCTCGGGCGGCGGCATCGCCTACAACGCGCGCGAGCTCGACCGCATGGTCCAGTACGCGATCGACGTCTCGCCGGTGCACCAGGTCCTCCTCGAGGAGAGCGTGCTCGGCTGGAAGGAGTACGAGCTCGAGGTCGTCCGCGACGCCAAGGACAACGCCGTCATCATCTGCTCGATCGAGAACCTCGATCCGATGGGCGTCCACACCGGCGACTCGATCACCGTCGCGCCCGCGATGACGCTCACCGACAAGGAGTACCAGCGCATGCGCGACGCCTCGATCGCGATCATGCGCGAGATCGGCGTCACCACCGGCGGCTCGAACGTCCAGTTCGCCGTCGAGCCCACCACCGGCCGCCAGCTCGTCATCGAGATGAACCCGCGCGTCTCGCGCTCCTCCGCGCTCGCGTCGAAGGCGACCGGCTTCCCCATCGCCAAGATCGCCGCCAAGCTCGCCATCGGCTACACGCTCGACGAGCTCAAGAACGACATCACGCGGGTCACGCCGGCCTCGTTCGAGCCGACGATCGACTACGTCGTCGTCAAGTGGCCGCGCTTCGCCTTCGAGAAGTTCCCGGCGGCGCGCCAGGTGCTCGGCCCGCAGATGAAGTCGGTCGGCGAGGCGATGGCGATCGGCCGCACCTTCCGCGAGGCGCTCGGCAAGGCGATCCGCTCGCTCGAGACCGGGCGCGACGGCTTCGACCTGCCGCTCGGCCCGCTCGCCGACGACCTGCCGCAGCTCGAGCGCGCCGTCGCCATCAGCGGCCCCGACCGGCTGTTCCAGCTCGCGCGCGCCTTCCAGCTCGGCCTCACCATCGAGCGCGCGTACGACCTCACCCGCATCGACCCGTGGTTCCTCCGCCAGATCTGCCAGATGGCGATGGACGAGGTCCGCGTCCAGGAGGCCGGTAGCCTCGAGGCGGTCGTGCCCGACCTGCGCCGGCTCAAGCGTGGCGGCATGAGCGACCGCCGCATCGCCACGCTCACCGGCGCGACCGAGGCCGAGGTGCGCGCCGCGCGCAAGGCCGCCGGCGTCGTCCCGGTCTACAAGCGCGTCGACACCTGCGGCGCCGAGTTCGAGGCGCACACGCCGTACCTCTACTCGTCGTACGAGGACGAGTGCGAGGCGGCGCCGACCGACCGCAAGAAGGTGCTCATCCTCGGCGGCGGGCCCAACCGCATCGGCCAGGGCATCGAGTTCGACTACTGCTGCGTGCACGCGTCGATGGCCCTCGCCGAGGAGGGCATCGAGTCGATCATGGTCAACTGCAACCCGGAGACGGTCTCGACCGACTACGACACGTCGGACCGCCTCTACTTCGAGCCGCTCACGCTCGAGGACGTGCTCGCGATCTGCGACCGCGAGAAGCCGTGGGGCATCATCGTCCAGTTCGGCGGGCAGACGCCGCTCAAGCTCGCCGTGCCGCTCACCAAGGCCGGCGCGCCGATCCTCGGCACGCCCGCCGACGCGATCGACCGCGCCGAGGACCGCGAGCGGTTCGGCGAGGTCATGAAGAAGCTCGGGCTGCGCGCGCCGCGCTGGGGCATCGCGCGCACCCTCGACGAGGCGCGCCAGGTCGCCGCGGACATCGGCTTCCCGGTGATGATCCGCCCGAGCTACGTGCTCGGCGGCCGCGCGATGGAGCGCGTCTACGACGCCGCCACCCTCGAGGACTACTTCGAGCGCCTGTTCCGCAACAACAATAGCGGCGTCGGCTTCCCGCTCCTCGTCGACCAGTTCCTCGCCGACGCGGTCGAGCTCGACGTCGACGTCGTCTGCGACCGGACCGGCGCCGTCGTCGTCGGCGGCGTGATGGAGCACATCGAGGAGGCCGGCATCCACTCCGGCGACAGCGCCTGCTCCCTGCCGCCGTACTCGCTGCCGGCGTCGGTGATCGACGAGGTCCGCCGCCAGGCGCGCGTCCTCGCCGTCGAGCTCGGCGTCGTCGGGCTCATGAACACGCAGTTCGCGGTGCACGACGGCCTCGTCTACGTGCTCGAGGTGAACCCGCGCGCGTCGCGCACCGTGCCCTTCGTGTCGAAGGCGATCGGCGTCCCGCTCGCCAAGGTCGCGGCCAAGGTGATGACCGGCAAGACGCTCGCCGAGCTCGGCGTCCACGAGGTCGTGCCGTCGCACGTGTCGGTGAAGGAGTCGGTCTTCCCGTTCGTGAAGTTCGAGGAGGTCGACACCATCCTCGGCCCCGAGATGCGCTCGACGGGCGAGGTCATGGGCATCGGCCCGACGTTCCCCGAGGCGTACCTGAAGGCGCAGGAGGCGGCCGGCGTGAAGCTGCCCACCACCGGCGTCGCCTTCCTCTCCGTGCGCGACGGCGACAAGGCCGCGGCGGCGGCGCTCGCGCGCGACCTCGCCGGGCTCGGCTTCACGCTCATCGCGACGCACGGCACCGCGAAGTTCCTCGCGAGCCAGGGCCTCATCGTGAAGGGCATCAACAAGGTGCTCGAGGGGCGGCCGCACTGCGTCGACGCGATGGACAACCACGAGATCGACTTCGTCGTGAACACGACCGAGGGCGCGCAGGCGATCCTCGACTCGCAGTCGCTGCGCCGTGGCGCGCTGCGCAACGGCATCGCCTACTTCACCACCATCCGCGGCGCCCGGGCCGCGCTCGACTCCATTGCCCTCTTGCGTCGAGAGCCCTTGCAGGTGTGCTCGCTCCAGGGGTACCAAAGACCCTCGCAGGAGAAGAGGGCCTGAGCGATGGCTGACAAATTTCCGATGACGCCGGCCGGCCAGGCCTGGATGCGCAAGCAGCTCAAGAAGCTGAAGGAAGTGGACCGGCCTGCGAACTCGCGCGCCATCGAGATCGCGCGCGGCCACGGCGACCTCTCCGAGAACGCCGACTACTCCGCCGCCAAGGAGGAGCAGGGCATGATCGAGGCCAAGATCCGCGACTACGAGGCCAAGCTCGGGCTCGCCGAGGTCATCGATCCGACCACGCTCTCCGGCGACCGCGTGCAGTTCGGCGCCACGGTCACGATCGAGGACAGCGACAGCGGCGAGACCTCGACGTACACGATCGTCGGCGAGCACGAGGCCGACATCAAGAAGCGCCGCATCTCGCTGGTCGCGCCGGTCGCGCGCGCGCTCCTCGGCAAGCGCGTCGGCGACGACGTCACCGTGCAGACGCCCAAGGGCAAGCGCGAGGTCGTGATCAGCGCCGTCGAGTGGCTCGAGGTCGGCCCGCCCGACGGCGATTTGCCCGACTGACGCGCGGTCACTCCGGTCGCGTGACTGCGCCCCGTAGTCACCCGGCCGGCTGGCCGCGACTAGCCATTCGCGTTACCGTAACGCAATGCGCGCCCTCGCTCCGCTGTTCCTGTTGCTGACAGCCGGCAGCGGGCGAACTGTGCGAGTTGAACATCGCGAGCCCGAACGCGTGCGCATTCCAGCGGCGCGCGCCGCCCTGCCAACATCCGGCGATCGAACGCCCGTCTATTGGATGGGAACCGCGCCCGACGACGTCGAAACCCTCGCGGACGCGTGTCGGCAGTCGGTTGGAGCGGTCCCAGGGCACGACAACTGCAAGGAGTGGATCGAGGCACTCGAAAGCCGGCTACCGCGCAAAGTGTGGCTCGATGCGTTCTGGATCGATCGCACCGAGGTCACAACCGCAGATTATCGAAGTTGTGCGCGCAACGGCGCATGCAGCGTCGAACCGCTTCTCTACGGCGACCTTGGGCACCTCGCGGACAACCTTCCGATGGTGAACGTCACGCGCTCGGAGGCCCAACAGTTCTGTATTTGGAGAGGCGGTCGGTTGCCAACGGAAGCAGAATGGGAGCGAGCTGCCCGAGGCGATGACTTTCGAACGTGGCCGTGGGGCAACGAAGGGAGGTACGCGGACTTCAATCATGGAAAGAACCGGGATCCAGTTCTACGGGCCCTCGCGGACGTTGGGGGCCCCATTTCGCGCGCGTGGGGAGATCCAGATGACAGCGATGGGTGGCGCTATGCCGCTCCTCCTGGCCTGATGCCTTGGAGCGAGAGCGCCTTCGGTGTACGTGACATGGCCGGGAACGTAGCTGAATGGGTGCTCGACGACTTCGACGTACTTGGTTTCGTAGACCTTCCGAACACTAATCCAGTAAGAGTGGGCCCAGCCGGAAGCCCGGCCATCACCCGCGGCGGTAGCTGGCGAGACCCTCCGTTCGCTGCACGGGTCGACGTCCCCAGCTACCAATCTGGCTACTCGACACTGCCTCGAATCGAACCAAGCACAAGATCAGTAAGCATCGGGTTCCGGTGCGTTTACAGCCGTGCCGCTCTAGTATCAACGAGGATCTGAGGCCAAGGGGAAGGACATTGGGAATTCCACCGAGTATAGATTCACGCGGGGGTAGGCGCCGTGTGCCCCCGAGTCGCCCGCCCGCCGTGATTGCGCGGCTGCCCGTCAGGCCAGCCAGGGTGATCGTCGCCACATAGTCTCGCGCCCAACCCTTACTCGAGATCCGGGCACGTCAGGTCAACTTCCTGAATAGCGAGGTCACACAAGTTCTTGTAGGTCTGGCATGTTCTCCATGGCGTTGCATCTGGAGCTCGAGTCGGTTGGAATGGCGGCTTCGGACTCGGGGGGCCATCCATACACGGCGTATTGGGATCCTTGTCCGAACAGGACATTTGTCGAGGACTGTTGAGTCGATCGATGATCCGCCATTCGACGAGGTCCTTTTCGCAATATAGTTCTCGCATCCTGCAAAACTACTTTAGGTCTGCCTTTGCTTTATCGCATGGAGTCGTGGGCCGAGGATCAGGTTGCGGAGGCGGTCGTGACGGCGGGCGCCGCGTTCCCGGACTAATGCCATGCAGACCGCCACCAGTTCCTCCCTCACCTCCCGTGTCGCCACCCCCACCTCCACCATCACCTTGGTCGCGATCCCAGCAGACCTCGGTCCAGACACCAAGATCAATGTCATTTTCGCCTCCCACCCACGGGGGACTACCCACTCTTACCCAGTGGCATCTTTCCTTGATGCGTGCCGCAACGCCCGTCCCTCCCGTGTAGGAATCAACGCCTTCCCTGTCATCCGATTGCAAGTACTGGCCGACAAGGGGATCGTACGCTCCCTGGAGCGTCGTGTGTAGGGGCGGCCGAAGCCCACCGATACTGTCGTTGTACGAAATCGTTTCTTCGTCGACATATTCGCCGCCGCCCGCGCCGCGCAGCGGCTGATACACACTCCAGCCAAACAGCACGATATCCCACCCGAACGAATCGGGCTCGATGCGCCATTGAGCCGTCGCGGCCCCAGACGTGGGCCAAGACCACACCTCAAGCACCTTATTCTCCGCATCGGAATGCAGGTATCGGCGAGAAATCGTGGATGACGGAAAGCTTTGTTGCCAGTATGCGATTGCGCGTCTCCCGATCCAGTAGAACTGAAAGACCGAGTACGTCGAGGGAGACGCGATATTTGGCGTGTGTTTCACCTCGAGAAGACGGCCGTCCTGATCGTAGTAGAAGAACCAATGCGCCTCGCTGAGCCCAGCCTGCACGTAACTCTTGAAGACGCGGCGGTTCTTGTGGTCATACGCGTTTGTGATGGTGTAATTTCGCCAGTTGGAGCCGTCGAACGTCTGACCGGTTATCTGTCGGACGTTGGAGCGACCATCGAACGAATAATTGCGCCCGTCACGCACGTATGCATTCGAATCATCTGACGTCCGATTCCCTCGAACGTCCCAGCCGAATGCTGTGGTGCCCGTGGAGGGGGACGTCGTAATGTAGTTGTGCCGCGCCAGCTGATCTGAGTGACTTATAGAGTCCTAATTGCCTAGCACCGGCTCCCTTGTTGGACGAATAGCAGTCCTCGTTCTTCCAAGCCTGTTTCGATGGCAACGCGACGCGCTCGCAGCGCTTCGATACCCGC
>JAIOII010000532.1 GCA_019912685.1 Kofleriaceae bacterium | reverse complement strand
CAGCAGATCGATCGCGACCTGCCGCGCGGGCAACGCGCCGCGGAGCCGGGCGAGCGGCGCGCGCAGGAGGTGCTCGCTCCCCGCGGCCGCGACCGGCGAGTACCAGCGTTCGATCGCGTCCCAGGCGGCCTCGATCCGGCCGGCGGCGAGGAAGTGCTCGACGGCGTCGACGGCGAGCAGCACCGGCGCCCGGTCGCCATGGCGCAGCGCGCCGAGGCAGAGCTCGGCGGCGTCGTGGTGCGCCGCCGCGAGGTCCTCGGGCGCGATCGATCCGAGCACCGCCTCGCGGATCAGATCGTGGACCACGAGCTCGCCGCGGGTCGCGTCGCAGAGGAAGCGCTGCGCGAGCTCGCGCACCGTGTCGTCGAGCGCGGCGTCGCCGGCCCACGTCCGGTCGAGGACGTCCAGCGACAGCCTTTGCTGGATCACCGCGGCGGCGCGCAGGAGGCGACGCGCCGGCGGGGACAGGTCGCCGAACGTCGCTTCGAGCGTGCTGGCATCGGGCGCGCGCCGCACCAGCAGCTGGTGGATGTGGAACGGGCTCCCGTGCGTCGCCCGCATCACCTGCGCCGGCTCCGGGCGCGGGATGGCGAGGCGCTCGGCCAGCGCCGTCGTCATCTCCTCCACCGCCGCCGCGTCGAGCGGTCCGAGCGTGGTCACGACCGGCGGCGGCGCGTCGGGCGGCAGGACGATCTCGCGGCGAGACGCGACCAGGATCCGGCTCTTCTGCACCCGCCGCGCCAGGTAGCCGAGCGCGGCGGCGACCTGCCCGGCGGCGAGATGATGGACGTCGTCGAGGAAGAGGACGTGCGGGCGCGCCTCGAGCAAGCGGGCGAGGAGCTCGAGCTGGTCGGTCAGGAGGTCGTCCTCCGACGCCTGCCGGCGCCGCGGCGCGCGCGTCGCTCCGAGCGCCGGCAGGAGCTGCGCGAGGACGCGCTGCGCCGTCGTCGCCGGGCGCACCTCGACGAGGAGCGCGGGCACCTCTGCCCACCTCGCTTGCGCCCCGAGCTCGCGCACGACCCGGTACGCGAGCTCGCTCTTGCCGATGCCGCCGACCCCGTAGAGGAAGAACAGCGTGTCGGAGTCGATGTGGGCAAGGATGCGCGCGATCTCCGACGAGCGCCCCGCGAACGTGCGCACCGGCTGAGGGAACGGCGGTCGTGTCACGATCGTGTCGGATTCTGTCACGACGTGACCGAATCGTCGTCATGTGCTGGCGGGCACATGGACGCCGGACCGTCATGCTGGACTGGTGAAAGTTCCAGCGTCGACCTGGCGCACCTACATCAATCGCGGCTCGCTGCCGTTCTGGGGCATGCACCTGGCCGCCATCGTCGGCGTCGTGCTCCTCGGCTTCTCGTGGACCGGCCTGGCGCTCGCCCTCGCGCTCTACCCCGTGCGCATGTTCTTCGTGACCGCCGGGTACCATCGTTATTTCTCGCACCGGACGTTCAAGACGTCGCGGGTCGGACAGGCGGTGCTGGCGTTCCTGACGCAGACCACGATG
>JAIOII010000531.1 GCA_019912685.1 Kofleriaceae bacterium | reverse complement strand
AATCCGACCGAGACGCGCATGTCACGACTGTATGCGCGCCGCGCGCCGCGTGGCGCGAGATGCCGCCGTAGGGCGAAGTGTCGTGCGCGGAGGGGGACTCGAACCCCCACGGTGTTACCCACTAGCCCCTCAACATGGGCTTCGCGCAACGAAGTTGAGGACTTAGAACGGAAGAGATCCCATAATACCACCCGCCCCCGCGCGCCGACACTTTGTCGGCGCGCGATTTTCTTTTCGGCCGCCGCCGCAATGTGACCGAAACGACGGCACCGTCTCGGCAATTAGGGAACGAACTGCGCGCGAGCGGGTGGCGTGAAGAAGGGACTCGGGGCGCTGCTCAGGAAGGTCACCGGATACGCCAGGCCCGTGAACGAGACGTTCGAGCAGGTAACGTCCGCGCTGTAACGCGACGCTGTTGTCACCATCGCGGCCGTGGAGCCGGGAGGGACCGCCGCGAACCCAACACCGCCTTGCACGCCGACGAATACGAAGCCAGGCAACACATCGGTGTGCACAGCGTAGGGTGAGCCTGTGCATCCCGTGCCCGAAAACAGGGTCGGGGTTACCAGCGGAGTACCGCCGAAGCGGATTCCTGTCGTCGGGTTCACCGGCCAGATCAATCCGTTCGAGTCGGCAACCAACAGGAAAGGGAACACCTTTGTCGGGTCCGGGTACGTGACGGTGCCGATGACGGGAATTGTGGCGCCAGTCGCGTCCACCTAACGCACTCCGCCGCCCGGTGGTCCACGTTCCCCCTGTGGTCCCGGATCGCCTTGGGGGCCTTCATCACCCTGCGGTCCCTCGCCACCGGGCGCTCCAGGCGTCCCAGGATCACCTTGCGGACCTTGAGCCCCTGGCAGTCCTGGCTCACCGGCGGATCCCGGGTCGCCCTGGGGGCCTTGAGGACCAGGGGGACCCTCGGGACCCGGTGGCCCTTGTTCGCCCGACGACCCGTCGCACGCCACGAGAACCGCGAGCAACACCCCACCCCAACGATGATGGTCGAGCATTGGCCTCAGTATCGCTCCGGATGACATCGATGATGATCTTGACCTTGCCGGTGTACTGACTGAGCTGCCGAAGTGACCCATCAGCAACGCGTCTCGACCACGCTCACCACTCCAGCGACGGTCCGAGGTCGCGAAGGCGATCGCGGCGTGCGTCGTAGTCAGGCATGACGCGGCCGAGCAGAGCCCAGAACGCAGGACCGTGGCCGTCATCATGGCGGACCACGTGGTCGAGCTCATGGGCGATGACGTAGTCGATTACGGAGATCGGCGCCTGCACGATGCGCCAGTTCAGCCTGACCTCGCCGGCCTGGTTGCAGCTCCCCCAGCGGCGGCGCTGCTCACGGACGAGCACGGTCGGCGCTGGAATGCCGAACCTCTTGGCCCAGACCTCGACACGCTCGGGAAGACGCTCCTCGGCGTGTCGGCGGTACCATTGGACGAGCGCAGCACGCACAACGAGGGACTTCTGGGCTTCGTGGGTTCCGGCAACAGGGATGACGAGCCGGCCCCGGTCCATTCTGACGTCGAGGTCGGGAGCACCCGAGACGACCTTCAGGCGGTACTGCCGGCCGAGGTACCGCATGGTCTCGCCGCTGACAAACTCGCGCCCGGGCGTCTCCGAAGGCGTACTCGCGTTCTGGAGGTGCTGCTTGACCCAGAGCGCCTTGCCGCGCACCACGTCGTTGAGCCGCTCGACGGTTGCCCGGGCAGGCGCCGTGACCACGAGCCTGCCGCCGTCGATGGCGAGGGCCACAGTCTGGCGGCGGTCGCTGCGGCGGATCAGGAACGGGATGTGGCTCGTACCGAACCGGATCTCGGAGCGCTCCATCATGACCGCCTCCGGCGCTTGAGCAGATCGACGATGCTCTCGGCGACCGAATCAGCCTTGTCGGTCGTGTAACTTGCGGCTCGGAGCTGGCGCTTGATGAGCCTCCTCATCTCACGCTGCACGTCGTCCTTGTTCGGCCAGTCCACGATTGCCGTCTGCGGTTCGAGCTGCTCCTCGAGGATCTCGGCCAGCTCCTTCGTGGCGTCGTCGGTCTTGCCGCCGTAGGCCGGGCGCGGCTCGGCCGCCCTCGTGCCTTTCGCGCCACCAAGCAGGCCGTAGATGGCGAACCCGGTCTCGCTGAGGCCCATCCGCTCGGCCGCGTTCGCATGACCGTGTAGCTCGGTCGTGAGCGCCTCGAACAGCTTGAGCTGCTGGGCGGCGTCGATGCGCTTGGCCTTCCGGTCCTCGATGATCTGCTCCAGCTTCTCGCGGAGCGACTGGAAGAAGACCGGGTTCTCGTCGAGCTTGACGTGGATCTCCTTCTTGATCGCGTGCTCCATCTCGCTCGCCCGCGCCTCGTCGCTCTTGAGGGCCTTGAGCTTGTCCTCGAACTCCGGTGTGAACAGCGAGACCTGCTTGACGAGGATCTGGATGCCGTCGGCGATGACCGCGTCCTCGATAAGCTGCCGGACCTTTGCGCCGCAGTCAGAGATGTCGAGCTTCTCGTCGCGATACTTGGCCGCCGCCGTGGCCCGGATCTTCCCGAGCCACTTCATGTCGCGGTTGTAGGGAAGTGCG
This sequence comes from Kofleriaceae bacterium, assembly GCA_019912685.1. Classification (GTDB taxonomy): domain Bacteria; phylum Myxococcota_A; class Polyangia; order Haliangiales; family Haliangiaceae; genus UBA2376. Next base: position 15,744 of record JAIOII010000531.1, on the reverse strand, counting down.
CGCGGATCGGGGAGCATCATGTCGAGCGACTGCGCGAACCGCTTGAACGCCAGGTCGAACTCGGCCCGGATGTCCTCGGGCTCCAAGACGGCGACGCAGGCGTTGAGGTCGTCCTTGTTCTTCACGCTGAGGAAGAACCGCATCGCGGCCGCGTGCCGCGTCTGAAGGCGCGGCAGCTCGTCTCCCTTGGGCGTCATTGCGCCCGTGACGTCGGACGGCGCGAAGATCGCAAGCGCCTCCTGGAGCGCTTCGCTGACGCCCCAGTAGTCGATGATCAGTCCGTAGGTCTTGTTGTCCGCCGTGCGGTTCACTCGCGCGATGGCCTGGAGCAGCGTGTGTTCCTTCAGCGGCGAGTCGAGGTACATGACCTGTTCGATCGGCGCGTCGAAGCCGGTCAGCAGCATGTCGCAGACGATGAGGATCTGAAGCGGGTCGTCCTTCTTGAGGAATCGCGCGATCAGCTCCTTGCGCTGCTCCTCGCTGGTGTGGTGCCGGACCAGCCGCTCGTCGTCCTTGTTCGAGCCCGAGATGATGACCGCCGACTGCGGCGCGTTCAGGCGGTCTAGCGTCTCCTTGTACATGCACGCGACCTCGCGCGAGACGGCGACGATCTGCGCCTTGAACCTGTTCGGTTGGATGAACTTGGTGAAGTGCTCGACAAGGTCGAGCGCGATGGCCTCGACGCGCTTGGGTGCGCCCGCGATGGCGGCCTCGGTGCCGTACTTCGCCTTGATGGCCTGACGTTCTTCTTCGCTCCGATCGATGAACACGCGATCGAACACGGCGTCTAGCGTGTTGCCGAGGATGCGGAGCTCGGGGAGCCTGCCCTCGTAGAAAATCGGCACCGTCGCGCCATCGGCGACCGCTTGGTCGATGGTGTACGTGTCGATGTAGTTGCCGAATGTCGAGAGAGTGCTGCGGTCCTTCTTGTCGATCGGCGTGCCGGTGAATCCGAAGAAGCAGGCGTTCGGCAGCGCCTTGCGGAGGTTCGCGGCAAGACCGCCGTACTGCGTGCGGTGCGCCTCGTCTGCGAGGATGAAGATGTTCGACGCCTCGGAGAGCAGTGGGTACTCCTCGCGCGCCTTGCCCTCCTTGGTCTGCAGCTCCTGAAACTTCTGGACGGTGGTCAGGATTGTCTTGCCCGTCGGTCCGCTCAGGAGGTCGCGGAGGTCGCGCACGCTCTCGGCCTGTTCGGGGTTCGGAAAGCCACACGCGAGGAAGTTCTTGGCGATCTGCTCGTCCAGGTCCTTCCGGTCCGTGACGATCACGATGGTCGGGTTCTCGTGCGCCGGTTCGCGCCGGAGCTTGAGCGCAAGCCACAGCATCGTGAGGCTCTTGCCCGATCCCTGCGTGTGCCAGACGACGCCGCCGCGATCCGTCGCCTTCTTCGAGGTGCGGGCGCGCTCGATGGCCTTGTTGACCGCGGCGAACTGCTGGTAGCGGCAAAGCTTGCGGATCGTCTTGCCCGTGTCCGGGTCCCGCTCGAACACGACGAAGTTGCGAACGAGGTCGAGCAGGTTCGCGGGCGTGAGCATCCCCTCGATGAGGGTCTCCTGCGCCGAAGGCTTGTGGCCATAGGCCTTCGTGAACGCAGCTTCGTTCGACGACCACATCGTCTTCCACTCCGCGTAGAAGCGATGCGGCGTAGTGGAGGTGCCGTAGCACGCAGCGTGGCCGCAGGTCGCGACGAGAAGCTGCACGGGCTCGAATAGCTTCGGCGCCCCAAGCTGGCGGTAGCGGGTCTCCAGCTCCTGGTAGCGGCTGAACTGATCGATCGCCTCGGCCTTCCAGCCCTCGCCGAGGGTTGGGCTCTTGCACTCGACGATCGCGAGCGGGATTCCGTTCACCAGCAGGACGATGTCCGGGCGGATGTTCTTCTTGCCGCCCTGGACTTTGTACTGGCGCGTGACGATGAACTCGTTCTTCGTCGGGTCGTCGAAGTCGAAGAACCGGACCGTCTGTCCCTTCTTGCCAGCGCCGAGATCCTGGTCGAATGACTTCCCGAACGTCAGGATCGTGTGCAGCTTCTCGCTTGCTTCGATCAGCGACGCGGCAGATACATTAGTGACGGCGCGGACGGCTGCGTGCAGGTTGTCCTCGGACAGCCATGGGTTCAGACGCGTGAGCGCCGTGGCCAGGCGCTTGGTGAGCACGACCTCCTTGAAGGAGTCACGCTCGGCGTCGAGCACCTCGGCTGCGACGTACGTGTACCCGAGCCGACGCAGATGCACCACCGCGGGGTTCTCGGAGAGGTTCTCCTCGTTCCAGCCCTGACCTGGCGGAGTCACGCGCCGACCTCCTCGTCGGGGATGACACGGACCTCGCCGGTTAGCAGCACCGACATCAGTGCCGACTTCACAACGCGGAGTCCGGCTAGCGACCTCGTCTCAGCATCCACACGCTCGTCGGCGGCAAGCATCGCCGCGGCAATCGCTTCCTGCTCGGCCATCGTTGGCAGAGGGATCCTCCACTGCTTGATCAGGCCACAGTTCAAAGCGTCTTGGTTGCTCCCTCGCCCTTCCGATCGAAGCCGCTCATAGTTGCTTTCCAGGTACGCGAACAAGAACCACGAAGAAACCAATGGGGTCGGAGTTATGTAAGCAAAGTTCTGGTTGATCGATGCCTCGATCGCAAGATAGGCGACCTTTCCACGGGTCTTGCCTTGGCCAATCATCGCTACCAGGAGCGTGCCCTTCGGCAGCAGGCGAATCGGACACTCGGAGAGAGCCTTCTCCGTCACGAACTCATCTGCTTCCTGAATCACGCGATCGTTTACCTTGCCGGTCGGTAACCACGGCACAGTGCCGCCGGACCAGTAGTCCACGCGCTGCCGGCTGGGCGTCGAACCGTTTCCGACCGTCGCGGCTTGCGCGAGTGGAATGACCTGCCACGCCTCCGGCACCTCGCCGATTACGGTCTGCTTGAATCGCGTGTGGCGCCCTGGAAGACCGCGCGCCAGCAACTCGGCCATCATCGCCTTCTTCACGACCTGCAGCTGGTCGATGACCGACTGGATCGCCTCGATCGCGTCGTCCACCGCCGACAGGATCGCGGCGACCTTCCGCTGTTCGCCCAACGGTGGCAACACCAGACGAAGACTACGGACGAGTTCGAGATTCAGACCGTTTCGACCGCTATCGCCCGTCAGTCCGCGCAGTGCCGTGTACTTCGCCTCAAGGGCACCCAAGAGGAAACGTGGCTCAACTGTCTGAGAGGGAAGGATCGCTGCAAGCGACTGATTGCATGTCATCGGGGCGCAAAGCAGGGCGGCCATGCCGCGAGTGCGGCCTTGGCCATTGAGTGCGATGACAACAGAGCCCGCTGGAAGCCATCGCGCGTTTGACTCCGCGAGGGCGGATTCCGTGATTTTTTCTTCGGTATCCCAGACCAGTCGCTTGTGTACTTCGCCTGAGGACATCCATGGGATTCGTCCTCCCCAGAAGCGTTCCTGATCACGTCTTGGGGTGCCCCCCGTCTTTACTTCCGCGAAATCCCCGACAGCGAGTTCGCTCCAACCCTCAGGCGTCATAACCTAACTCCTTGAGGTAGGCGTTCATTCTCGCCTCGGCCTCGGCGCGCCTCGTCTCGAACTCACGCAGCTTCGTGATGGCGCTCGCCACGTCGATCTTCTGGGCCGCATCCGCGGTCTCGACGTACCGGCTGATGTTCAGGTTGAACTCGTTCTTCTCGATCACATCGAGTCCAACAAGCCGCGCGTACTTCACCACATCCTTGAATGCGTGGAAGGTCGCCGCGATCTTCTTCACGTCTTCATCGCGGAGGTAGTTCTGCGAGGAGCCCTCGCGGAACTCGCGGGACGCTTCGATGAACAGCACCTTGCGCTTTCGCTCGGGGCGCTTGTCTTTGTTCAGGATCAAGATCGCCGCCGGGATGCCGGTGCCGTAGAACAGGTTCGGAGGCAGGCCGATGACAGCTTCGACCAGGTCCTCCTGCAAGATGCTCTTGCGGATCTCGCCTTCGGCCGCGCCGCGGAACAGCACGCCGTGCGGCATCACGACGCCCACCATGCCGGTGCGATCGGTCGTCGCGATCATGTGCTGCACGAATGCGAGATCACCCTTGGTCTTTGGCGGCACACCGAACCGGAACCGACCGTATGGATCGTTCTCGGCGACCTCGCGCCCCCACTCGTCGAGCGAGAACGGCGGATTCGCGATCACGCGCGAGAACAGCGCGAGTCCTTCGTCGCTGCGCAGCTTCGGGTCGCGGATCGTGTCGCCCTTCTCTATCTTGGCATCAGGCAACCCATGCAGGAGCATGTTCATCTTGCAGATGGCCCACGTGCCCAGGTTCTTCTCTTGACCGGACAGCGACAGGTTGCGCTGGTTCTTGCCGCGGCGCTGGAGGTAGTGCGCGCACTCGATCAACATGCCGCCCGATCCACAGGTCGGATCGCAGATGCGCATCCCCTCGGTCGGCGCGAGTAGCTCGACGATCAGCTCGACGACCTTCTTGGGTGTGTAGAACTCGCCGCCCTTCTTGCCCGCGTCGTCAGCGAATTTCTCGATCAGGTACTCGTACGCCCTGCCCAACATGTCGGGCTCGGACAGGCTCGCGTTCCTCAGGTCCACCTTCGAGAAGTGCTGCACCAGCTTGCCGAGTACCACATCGCGGTTCCTCGCGTCGCCGAGCTTGCGCTCGTCGTTGAAGTCGATGCCGGCGAGCACACCCTCGAGCGAGCCGTTTTCCTTCTCCAGCTCGAAGCAAGCCTTGTTGAGGGTTTCGCCAACGCGTGTCGAGGCCTTCTGGATTTCTGACCACCGTGCCCGCCTCGGGACGAAGAACTGGTGCTCGTCTCGGTCCTCGGGATCTCCACCCTCGGCGAGCAACGCCGCGCATTCCTCGTCGAACCGATCCGACAGGCGCTTGAGGAACAACAGACCGAAGATGAAGGACTTGTAATCTGAGCTGTCGATCGACCCGCGCAGAATGTCAGCCGCTGACCAGAGGTAGCCCTCCAGCTTCGCCTGCGTGAGCTTCTCGCCTAGCACCATCTCGGCCGCTTCACCGTTCGCCTTCGTCTCTGCGCCGCGTCCGTTCTTGGTGCTCTTGCCGTTCGACGTCGGCTCCTTCGCCGCTTGGCCGGTGAGCCGCTCCACGAGCTGCGACTTCTCGCGGCCGGAATCGTCGAGGCCCAGCGCGCGGCACAGCTCCTTAAGACGATCGCGCGACAGCTCGGCCAGCGCGTCCGCGAGGACGACGTTGCGCGAGCTTGAGATGGCATCGACGAGCTGATCGCGAACCCGCCGGTCCTCCACATCCAGTTCGTGGAGGTCAGCCAGGGCCAGTAGCTCGTTTCTGTGCAGAGTTTCGACAACTTGACGCTTGGTCGGCATCCCGTCTCCCCGGCCGAGTGTACGCTGGCACGGCTCACCTTGACCATCCTGGGGCGACTAGTAGGAGCGCTGCGAAACCGCCGTGCCGAGATGGACGCTCGAGCCCAGTCGCACGAGCAGCCTGAGGTAGCAGATCGAGTCCCTCGTGATCAATCGTCTCGATCAGAACCAAGACGTCGTGAGCCGGTACTGGAACGACCCGGCGTTCCGCGCAGCTGCGTTCAACGCTCTCGGAAGGCGTGCGTACAACGAGATTCGGAACAATGCGCTGGCCTAGACGTCGGCGGCGACTTCGCGTGAGTATCGATTCGCGGGATCACCTTTCTAGGGGGATTGACGCTTTCCGCGCCACCCCTAGGATCGGGGGATGGGGAGAGCGGCGCGTTTCGTCGTTGGGCTGGAACTTCACCTAGACGCCGAGCAGAGCCTGCTGTGAGTCACGCGGAGACGCACGCGCTTGATGTCCTGCGGGTCTACGCATTCGCCGTCCTGCCTCAGCGAGGCGTTGAGGAGGATTCCTTGATCGCGCCGGAAGGTGGACCGGTAGCGATCACCGCTGGGTTGCGCGAGGTCCTTGCGACCGCGTTCGAGAAGATTGCTCGCGGTGTACGCACGACTGTCGACTTCGAACTCGATGGCGGTCGCAGCAATGCGGTGCGTGACGCCATCATCGCGATCGGATTCGGCGCTACGAAGACACCGGGCGCTGCGGCTGCTCGGCTCGCTGCACGTCTCGCACAAACTATGGACAATCGCTCGCATGCGGCGCTTCTCGTCGTGGTCGTCGAGGAGAACGGTTCGAAGCGACGCATCTCGCTGGTGGTTCTTCCCCGCGAGGATGTAGTTCAACTCGGAAAGCGTTCAGAGGAGGTCCTCCTCAACGTGCTGCGTGATGCGTTCTCCACGGGTTCTCACATGAGGAAGCTTGCACGTTTCGAGGGGCACCACTCGAAGACGCAGTTCCTCTCGGCCGAGGTGCTGGACTTTCAGTTGGCGTCGGCCCACAAGACCATCGCCGACTTTTGGATACGCAACTTCCTCGCGGCGCGTCCGCGTATCGATGCGCAGACGGGAAGCCGACAGCTTGCCGGCGCGCTCCAACGCGCGTTCGAGGCAGCTGGTGATGACGAGCGAGACGCTGTGGCGGCTGCGATGCTGAAGGCACGCGGCGGCACCGTCAGGAGTACATCGTTGGAGAAGTTCTCCGAGGAGCTGCCTGAGTCACTTCACGATGCCTACTTTCGCGGATCGGACAACGAGGAGCTGATTCGCGCGGTCTTTACTCTTGACCGTTCTGTTATGCAAGAATCTCTGGCTCGCTTTGTCTACACTGGTGCCGATGGAGTCATCATCTCGGCGCCAGCGGAGGCGGTCGGGAAGTCGGTGGAGGTGGAGAAGCGCGGGGACGCGCGCTTCGTGAGCTATCGCGGCGAAGTAGAGAAGGAGCGGGTGGCGCGCGATCGACGTGCTGCGCGCAGTGCTGCACGTGGCGGCGCGCGGCCGAGGCGAGCCAGGCGATGACCTCGGATGCTGACATCGCGAGCACGGTGTCCGCATACACGGGTAATCAGCCGTTGCTTCAGCTGCTCGCCGCGGGAATTGAGGCTCGCGTTAGGGAGACGCTTGCCGAGGTCTCACACGTCGATCGAATCTACTTCCGCGCGAAGGACGCCGAGAGCTTCGCGAAAAAGGCATGGGCCTTGGATGACGCTGGCAATCGCAAGTACGAGCACCCATTCGAGGATATCGAGGATCAGGTAGCCGGACGGGTCCTCGTCTTCTTTCGTCGAGACATCGATGTCGTGGGAAGGGCCCTTCTTGGAGCTTTCAATCGAGCCGAGCAGGTAAGGAAGGAGCCGTCTCGTCACGACGCGTTTGCATACGAGTCGGAGCACTTCGTCTTTATCATTCCCCCTCACTTGGAGCCGGCGGGATGGAAGGCACTGGCGAAGAAGCCGACAACCTTCGAGATGCAGGTTCGAACGCTCTTCATGCATGCGTGGGCCGAGCCGGAGCACGAAATCGCATACAAAGCCAAGGTTCCGCTCAGTCACGAAGAGAGACGGAAGCTTGCGTGGGCGGCTTCGAGTGCCTGGGGAGGGGACGCGATCTTCGAACAGGTACTGGATTCGCTGGCGGCGCGTACAAAGAAGTGAGCGCGGCGGGCGACGAGGTGTTTGGCATGGATGACGGAAGGTCGCGCTCGATCGCGAGGCGGCTCTCTGGGCGTCGATAGCGTTCGGGTGTCTTGCGAACCACTTGGGGGACCGCGCATTCTAGGGCCGCTTGAAAGTCCAGCCGCGGAAGGAAGATTCGAAGGGCATCGTCGACGCGCTGCGACGAATGGCCAGCCGCCTGGGGCGCACGCCGACGTCCCTCGAATTCGCCGCGGCCGAGTCTCGCGCCTATCGCGAGCTGTACCACCACTTCCACACCTTCGTGGCAGCCGTCGAAGCTGCCGGCCTACCGGCGGTGACGTTTCCTCGCAAGTGGTCGCGCGCCGCCGTGGTGGACGAGCTGCGCCGCCTCGATGAGCTCGGCTACGTGCTCTCGCGCCGAAAGCTCATCGACCGCGGCCGGCACGACCTGGTGAACGCGGCGGCGACGTACTGGGGCGGCATGACGAACGCTCGCCGTGCCGCTGGCCTCCCACCGCCACCACGGGGCAAGCGCGGCACGTCGCGCTGGTCCGAGGACGAGGTCATCGCCGTGATCAAGGAGCGCAAGGGCCGAGGTTGGCCTCTTTCGTCCTCGAGGGTCCCGCGGATGCTTCGCGATGCTGCGACGTACTACTTCGGCGGTTGGCGGGAGGCGATCGAGAAGGCGGGGCTCGACTACGACCAGATCCGACTGAAGCGCGCTGCATATTCTCGGTACGAGATCCTGAACACGTTGCGAGCGCTCGCGCGTACACATCCGCAGATGACGCTCACGGGCCTTCACCGGCATCGGCTCAAGAGCGGGATCGAGCGCTGGTTCTCAACTGTCGACGAAGCACTGCGAGCGGCCAAGCTCAGCGGGTGGCCGCGGAGGGAGCGGCGCCAGCCGATGCTTACTGCGACCGAAACGCGCGCGCTCATTCGCGCGCGTCGGGCGCGCGGTCTGCCGATGTTCCGCACGGCGGTGCTCCGCGACGATCCGCGGCTCGAACGGGCCGGCGCGCGCAACTTCGGCGGCTGGCTGGCCGCGCTCCGCGCAGCTGGCGTTGAAGTGGTCAGCTCGCGCGGCCAGCTCACGAAGAAGAACCGACGTTGAGTCGGTCCACGGCGCGTCAGAACGTGAAGTGCGTCTTGATGAAGATCGCGGTCGCGAGCTCCATGGCGATGAAGGCGGGAACCACGGTCGGGCCGTGCCTGTCTTCCCACGTGGCGATCTGTCGCGCGGCGCCCACCAGGAGGAGCGGAGTGAAGAAGATCCAGAGGCGCTGAGCCTCCGCGCGAGCGGAGCCGTGCCAGGCGGTCAGGGCGATGCTGATGAACGTGGCGAGGAGGAGCAGCGAGGTCGGGTTCAAGAAGTGCTCACGGCGGAGCGAGGCGAACGCGCCGACCACGGCGGCGACCGCGACGGGCAAGCCGATCCACACCGCGAACTGCATCGGGCTGCCGAGCACCCAGTTGTGACCTCCGCCTTTCCACCACGTCGTGTGATTCTGCATCGCGTCGTTGAAGCACTCGATCGGGTCGTAGTGGAGGAATGCGACCAGCGGGAGATGAAACGCCACGAGACCGAGCGCGAACCATCCGACGTACCCAGCGGCGCTGCGGACTCGCGTGCGCCACGGGCCGTCCTCTCGAGTGAGCTGGTACATCGGAAGCAGCGCGACCACCGGCACGATGGCGAGCAACCCGAACGTTACGAACACGCCAGCGGAGAGAACGAGACCGCTGACCGCTGCCATCCAGGGTTTGCGCCGCTCGAATCCCCATGCCATCAGCGCCGCTGCGCTCGTTCCCAGCAACGGGTAGAGCGCGCCGTCGAGGTGCATCGGGACGAGCGACAACACCGGCACGACGGCGTAGAGCAGCGCCGCGATCTGAGCCTCGCGCCTGCCGGCGAGGAGAACCGTGAGTTGGTAGAGGGGAATGATCGTGAGGAACGTGAGAAACGGAAGGAGCGTGAACATCACGCCGGAGATGCGCCAGTCGCGCGTCTCCTGCCACCCCTTCTTGGGTTGGTCTTCGTAGATCGGCGCGACGAGTCCGCCGAAGGGCGAATCGGCAGCCGCGATGATCCCGCGATACACCAGCACGCTGCCGGGTGGTTTCGACCGCGCGAAGCGCCACTTGTGCTTCCGCGACATCGCCGTGTAGTTCGCGACGAGGACGGCCGGCGGCTCCTCCTGCGCGATCCTGAGGAACTCCGCGTGCCCCTTCGTCCAGATCATCTTGGACATGGGCTTGAAGCCCGCGCCTTCGAGGAACGAATGCGACCAGTACACCCCGACACCGACGAGAATCAGCAGCCCCAAGGCTCGCCGCACGTGGGACGACGTTCGGAGGTACCGATACGCGATGGGCAGCGCAAGGAACGTCGAGATGATCACCAGCGCCGGAAGCGCCGGCTTTCGTCCCGTCTCGCGTCCGAACGTCCAGTTGATGACGCCCCACTCGTAGCCCTGGGTGAGGCTGTACGCGAGGATCGCGGTCGCCACACCGATCAGGAAGACCGGGCTTCGCAGGACCGACAGGATGCGCGCACGGGTCGAGCGCGCCGCATCAGCCGTTGGCGTCGTCGCCTCGTTCGGAACGACAGGCTGAGTCACGCGGGCAGGTGAGGCGCGCCGCCGCTCTGCGGCTTACGAGTTGGAGAACACATCAGAAGACCACGGGGCCCGGGTCTAGCACATCTGGCGGGGAGGCGGAGCCGCGCCCGAGCCCCGCGTCCAGGTTGTTTCCCCAGCACCACACGGCGCCGCTTTCGAGCAGAGCGCACGAGTGCTGAAAGCCCGCCGAGACCTGCGTGGCGGGCTCGGGCAACGTGATCTGCGTCGGCGTGTAGAGCACCGTCGCCGGCTCGATCTCAGCCAGGAGCTTGCCCCACTCGTACACGGCGCCGTTCTCCGTAAGGGCAAGCATGTGCTGCTCGTCGCCGGAGATCTGGACGATCTGCGTTCCGGCGACCGGGAACGCGACGAGCGCGGGCTGATGGTCTCGGGCCGGCGGCGTCGCGCTACGACCGAGCTGACCACGACTTCCCTGACCCCAGCACCAGACCTTCCCCGTGGCGTCGACCGCACAGCTGAAGTGTCGCCCGGCGGCCACGTCGACGTAGCTCCCGACGAGCTCGGAGACCTGGCGGGGAAGCACGAAGGTCGCCGTGGCCGGATCGACGGCGCCCTGACCGTCGCCGTTGTCTCCCCATGCCCAGACTTGGCCGCTCGTTGTCAGCGCCAGCGCGTGCTGGCCGCGCATCACGACCCGCTGCACTTGCTCCGGGATGGAGATCGTCTGCGGTTGACCGTACGTGTTGCCAATCGGCATGACCCCGACGGCACCGTGAATGTCGGAGCCCCAGCATGCAACCGAGCCAGACTCGAAAACGGCGCAGGCGTTCCGAACGCCGACCGAGATGTCCTTCACGTCGCTGATCGACGCGACGGGGGCTGGCACGGGACGGGCGGGGGCCGGACTGATGTCCCCCATGCGCGTGGCTCCGCCGCGACCGAGCTGCTGTGACTTGTCGATGCCCCAGCACCACATCTGCATGTCGTTCATCGCGGCGCAGGAGACACCGTCGGACCGGTAGGCTCCGCCAGCACCGATTACCGTGGCACGATTCGCGGAAGGGAGACCCGAGACGACGTTCGGTGTTGGATACGTCCTCGGCAGGACGTACTCGTCGACACCGCCGTCCATAGGAGCATTCGCCACGCCGCCGCCGCCTTGCCCGAAGCTGTTCAGGCCCCAGCAACGAACGGTTCCGTCGTCGATGCGCGCGCACGTGTGGGCACCGCCTGCCGAGATCTGCACGACGCATGGCGTGACGTCGCACAGCGGAGGCGGCGCGTCGACGGGCAGGGTGAACGCGTCGACATCCGAGGCATCGGTGCTTCCATCGACGATCTCAGGTAGCTCTGGGAACTTGCAGGATGCGCATGCGAGCATCAAGACAAGCGCCGCAGGCTTGAAGCATCGGAGAATCATTCCGGCGATGGTACCAGCGCTCGGAACGCATCGTGGGTTCGTCCGCTGATCCGACAGGCATTGCTTCGTCATCGTTCACCTCTGATGTGCGATTAGGGGCGGGTCTGGTGATGCCAGTCGGCGGGGGTGGTGACGTGACCCTTCACCGACGGGCGGTCGCGACCGCTACCGGTGGCGCCGGGGGCTTCGACGGTCGGCGCGACGAGCACGCTGCCGTCAGAGCGGACGACGAGGGATGCCGGGTCCCATGTCCGCGCTTGCTTGAAACCGGGTCCGCCAAGGCTCATGTCCACCTCGAGGACGGGGGTGGCCCGGCAACTCGGCAGCTGCAGCTCCGATACGCCTGCGAAGCTCGTGTCGGTGGGTTCCTGCAACGAGTGGCGATGCAGCAGCAGCACGGAAGCCTTGCCTGGGACCGGTGCGATTGCCGCGATGACGCCGGACACGGCGCGGAAGACCGGTGCGTTGGCGGTCTCCATCACCTTTCCGGTAGAGAGGTCCACGGAGAAGGCGAGGTGCGCCTCGACGCCGACGCGCGCGTCGGTGCCGAGCACGACCACGACGGACGAGTCGTCACCCGCGATGCCGACGATCCCGCTGCTGAAGTCGTAAGGGAGTCCGCTTGCGTCCTTCGGTGGAATCGGGAGCGTTGTCGACCAGGCCGACTTCATGGCGTCCGCGTCGATCGCGTCGAGCGTCCATGTGTTCCCGGTACCAGAGAGCAGAACGAATCGGTTGTGCCTCGTCGATCCAGCGATTCCCGTTGCGCGGCGGTCCTTGTTGATGCGCGCGACGGCCAACGCGCGCTCGCCGCTCGCGCGAGCCTCGAGCGACTTGGGATCAACGCTGACCAAGAGCAGTGGCTTCACTCCGACCCGTCGATCGCCGTTGGAGAACGTCAGGACACCAAGGTCGCCGGCGCTCACAGCGCGATCGAAGATCCAGGTGCCCTCAGGTAGAACGAGCTTCTTGCCGGCGCCAGGTATACCTGTGCTCGCGACCCAGTAGTCCAGCTCGTTGTTTCGCTCGGTCAGGAAGGTGAGCGCTCCGGCCGCATCGGGACCGAAGAGGCGCCAGCCGTTGACCACGGGATCCGGGGGCGATCCATCGAGGTCGAGCACACGGAGCACCGGAGGTACTTCGCTGGCGTTGGAGCTGTACTCCTCCCAGCGCCATTCGGTGTGCTCGATGGCCAGCCGACGTCCTGACGTGTCGAGGAAGAGATCGCCGGCCCCGGCGGCTTCGGGAACGACGCTGACGCGATTGTTGATCGCGGTTGTGCGACGGTGCGTGCTCACGCTCGCGTCCTTGTTCGTGTTGCTGCTCGTCTTCGACTTCTGGGAGCAGGCTGCGGAAATTGCGATGGTGACGATGACAACGCAGATGTGACGCTTCACGGGCCGTACACGCTCCTCGGGAACTCGCGCTCGAATCTATCCCCATGCGCGGCGCCTGCGGCTCGGTGGAGACGCACCCACCCGTACGTGGAGAACAGCATCTTCCGGTCCTTCTTGGACGCGGTCTTGATCAGCTCGATGATCTCCGGTCCCTGCTTCCGCATCACCTCGGCGGCGGGCCCGTCCGCGTTTTCGGCCTCGGTCACGTGCGCAGCGAGGAGCTGCACGCGTTGCGCGAGTGAAAGCGACGCCATGCCCCCCTCGGTTTTCCTGGCCGTCTGCGTGTAGCCGAGGGTCAGCTCGCGCGAGAGCGTCGGCACCCAGTGGATGACTCCTCGGACAGTCTCGATCGGCCGCTCCCGCAGTGGGGCGATGACGTTCTTGAGCATCGCGGCCTTCTGGTCGGCGTCGAGCGTGTCGGCGATCGCTGCCACTTCGCCCGCGCGCTTCACGCAGATGTCGCGAAGGCCTTGGAGGAACACGGGGTCTTGCAGCAAGACCTCGACGTCCGGCTGGTGCCACTGGATGCGTTTCTGCGACGGGCCTTGCTCGGCGTCAGGCTTCGCGACCGGGATGGTTCGCTCGGCTGCGAAGAGACCTTCCTTGACGAACCCGTTGACGACGTCCTCGGGCCGGGCCTTCGTCTCCCGACCCATGCGGTACGCGTCGAGCACCTCGTGATAGCTCATGCTCACGGCTCGGATCGCCAGGCTCTCCTCGTCCTTCTTCCCTGCGTCGCCATCGCCGCGCAGCTCGCCGTCCTGACCTTCGGAGGTCACCTTCACTCCGACCGCGCCATCGTGATCGTGAACGATGCCGGACACGAGCTCGCCCCAGCCGAGTGGCCCGATCGCGTCCAGGCGCTCGGTCACGATATCCATCGCGCCCCCTCCGAGAGGCGGGTCGTAGATGGTGTCGGAGTCGAGCTCGATGCCGGCGATGTCGACCTTGCCCTGGAGCCCGCGCGCGACCTGCTCGGCGATGAAGCCCTTCAGGTTGTAGAAGAACATCGGCAGCTTCGCGTTCCAGTACGCCTTGATCGATGCCCGCTCGGCGCGGACGTGTCCGCCGGAGAACATGTCGGTGAGGAAGTGGTTGCCGAACGCCTCCGTGGAGAGTGCACCGTCGAGCTGGCGAGCCTTCATCTGTTCCTTCAACGCGGGATCGATGCTGTCCTGCGGCGGCCCGTGCACCGCTTTGTCGTAATCCCAGTTGCCCTTCACGGCGGCTTCGACCAGCGCGCGGATGTGATAGTAGCGATACGCTGCTGCGGCGTTGAGCAGCTCAGGCTTTAGTGGCTTCTTGTACAGGCCGGGAAGTGCATCGGCTCCGCCGGTGCGATCGAACACCGTCTTCACGATCGTTTCGACATCGCCGTGGAGCCCCGTTCCCTTTGGAAACCGCATCCCGTCGCGCGCCCGTTCGGCTGGCTTCTTCTCGGCGTCGCCGACCGCCGCGTTAGGGAAGTGGACGACGTTGTTGCCGGCCAGCTTGTAGTAGCGCTTCTGCACGGCGTCCTTCGCGGCCGGCGAGAACGAGTCCTCGAGGTTCTTGTTGCCGCGGACCTTCACCTGCTGGACGAACCGAAGCTCTTCCTCCGTGCCGGCGCCCGGGCCAGGGCGTTCGGCGAGCGCTCGCATCTCCTCGATGCTCTCGAACCAGTCTCCGGCCATCGCGACCATGTCGCCAAACGTCAGGCGTAGGCTGCCGAACTGCATGTCCGCAGTAACGCCGTTCGCACCGCGCGCGCCCTGGTCACCGATGCTCTTGTGCTCGCGTTCCTCGAAGAGCTGCACCGAGCTTCGCTGCACCGTGGAGCCGCCGCCGGCCGCGGCGTACGAATCCAGCAACGGCGCCGCGGGTTCACCGCGGACGACGGCATCGGCAACGGCATCGGCGTGTCGTTCGTACGGATCCCCGGCCGAGCCGACCCCGCCTGCGAGCTGGACGCCGCCTCGCTGCTGGACGACGTGAGCCGCTTCGTGGGCGGCGGTATGAAGATCGGGCGACGCGCCGAACGCGACGTGATCGCCCGAGGCGAACGCGCGCGCGCCCATCGCACGGCTTGCATCGACCGCGGCGCCATCGTCGTGCGCCTTGATGCTCGAAACATCATGGTTGCCGAACGATCGCTGGATCTGATCCATGAACGGCAGCGCCCCGGCCGCTCCACTGGTGCCATGGTCGGCGAGCGCATGGACGTCGGCGTCGCTCGCTCCGCCAGTCTCCTTGCGCTGGACCAGCGTGTCGGCGACGAGGCTGTCGGCGAAGGGCACGTCGCTCGAGAGCGGGATGATCTCGCTCATGCTTCGGCCCGACAGGCCGGTCGCGTTCGGCTCGCTGCCCGATGACCGCTGGACCGCCGTCGCCGAGCCCGTCAGGGTTCGCTTGCCGGGAGCGACACCATCGGCATCACGCGGGTGAGCATGGTCTCGATCGTTCCGGTCGGATCCGTCCTTCATGCGCATGCCCATCTCATCGTCGCCGCTGTGTCCGGGTTGCTTGGAAATCGGCCCGCTGTGTGGATTTCTGATGATACGGGACCCCGCGCCGGGCTCGGTATCACCCGTGAGCGGTGAATTCTGCGTGGCAAGCCACCGAAATCACGTCTGTGTGCCGGGGCGTTTACGCCGGAAGTCGACTGCCAGACGTGCCGCGACTTCGGCGGCAGGGTGGCCGTCGAGGTACTGGTAGCGGATGCGTGCCGCCCACAGGAGCTCGATCGGTTCGAGGGGCGCGATGCGACCCCCGCGGAGCTCGCCATCCTGAATGAGACGGAGCCACGCCGCGTGATGGGCCTTCCGCCGCCGCCGGCTGATCACCCACCCGAACAGGTTCTCGAGCTTG
>JAIOII010000530.1 GCA_019912685.1 Kofleriaceae bacterium | reverse complement strand
CGTGGCCGGGACCGCGGGCGCAGCGGCGGCGGATCCGGTCGACGAGCCCGACGAGGAGCCCGACGACGGCCCCGGCGAGCTCACGGCGGCCGACCGCGTGCCACCGCCCGTCGGCGACTGCTCGGCGAACATCACCACCCTGCCCGCGGGCGCGCTCGTCCGGGCCAACGGCCGGTACTACGGCGAGACGCCGCTCGAGGCGGCGCTTCCCTGCGGGTCGGTCGACCTCCAGATCTCGTATCGCCGCTACGCCACCGTCGAGAAGAAGCTGACCTTGTCGGCCGCCACGCCCGTCGAGCTCAAGGTCCCGCTCGAGCGTCCCAGGCACAAGGTCCGCATCGTCTCGACGCCGGGCGGCGCGACCGTCTCGATCAACGGGTCGAAGGTCGGCACCACGCCGATGTACGCCAAGGTCCCCGGCTACTCGATGCTCACGATCGAGCTGCGGCGCGCGGGCTACAAGACGCTCCGCCTCAAGCACTACTCGAAGCGCACGGGCGGCGTGGTCGCCGGGCGCCTCGAGAAGGGTCGCTGATTCAGCCGACCTCCTCGGCGTAGGTCATCACGAGGTACATCACGGCCTCGCCGCGCCCCGCGTTCTTGTAGGCGTGCGGCGCGTCGGCCTCGAACAGGATCGAGTCGCCGGTCTCGAGCCGGTGCGTATCGCCGCCGACCTCGATCTCGACGGTGCCCGCGGTGACGACGAGGTTCTCGCTCGTTCCGGGCGCGTGCGCGTCCGCGGTCTCGACGCCGCCGGGCGTGAGGCGGAGCTCGTAGAACTCGACGCGCCGCGGCTCGTCGAACGGGAACAGCGCGCGCGAGCTGAACGAGCGGTCCTTGCTGGTGAGCACCTTGCTGTCGTTGGCCCGCAGGATCAGCGCACCCGACTGCGACCGCGTCGAGATGAGCGCCGAGAACGTCACCTCGAGCGCGCGCGCGATCTTCCACAGCACGTTGATGGTCGGCGCGCTCTGGCCGAGCTCGATCTGCCCGAGCATCGCGCGGCTCACGCCGGAGAGCTGCGAGAGCCGCTCGAGCGACAGCCCGCGCTTGGTGCGCAGGCGCCGCAGGTTCGAGCCCACGATCGGCGCCAGGTCGGCGGCGTCGTCGGCGTGGCCCACGCTGGCCGCGGCCGGCGGGGGAACGACGGGCTCCTGGGTCGGGGCCCGCTTCTTCTTCGTCGAGGACGCCATTCGCCTGGAGCTTCATCCGCTGTAGCGGATCCGTCAATCCGTAAGTCTTGCTTGATGAACGAGAAAGATCATCTCGCTTTTCTGCAACCGTCGTTCACGGCACGGTCGGGGCATGGGTTCGCTTCGCCTCGACAAGCTCTTCCATGTCCTCGTCGTCCTCGGCGCCGCGTCGTGCGGTGAGGACGACGCCGAACGCCGCGATCGTGACGTCGACGCGGCCGCGGCCGCGCCCGACGCGAGCGTCTCGACGCCGGATGGCGCGGCGTCCTCTCCGTGCTTCTGCGACGTCCACGCGTGCTGCGATCGCAGCGGCGAGACGCCGGTGCTCATGGAGGGCTTCACCTGCTGCTGGACGACGACGTGTGACTAGCTCGCCGCTCCACGCCGTCGCCGCGATGTGGCGCTACCGCGAGCGCGTCGAGCGCGAGGCCGCGGCGCTCTTCGCCGCGCTCGCCGCCGACCTCGAC
>JAIOII010000529.1 GCA_019912685.1 Kofleriaceae bacterium | reverse complement strand
ATGCGAACCGGGAAGTATACCGACCGGTTCGTGACGGCACGGTGTCACGACGGGGAGACCGGTCCGGATTCGTCACGATCAGCGGATCGTGGCCAGCTCGCCGCGGGTCGCCGCGTCGATCACCGTGATGGCGCGGGGCGTCACCTGCCAGGTGCGACCCGCGGCCGTGTTCGTCGGGTGCGCCGGCGGGTCACCGGCGGGGGGTTCGGCGGCGGCGCCGTCGGTCAGCTGGAAGGCGTGCCGCGCGTCGCCGGCCTGGACGACCAGCAGGTCGCCGGTGATCCACGCGTCGGAAGCGGTGCCGGCGATGGTCTTCTTCCAGGCGAGGCGCCGCTCGTCGAGCGCCGTGCCGATGATCAGCGTGCCGCCGCCGGGTGCCGCGAGGAGCTCCGCGCCGCGAACCCCGTCCGAGATCGTGGCGACCGTGGGCAGCGTGTACGCGTCCTTGTCGGGCGGCGCGTCGGGGACGAGCGCGAACGAGTCGACCTTCGAGCCGGTGGCGGCGTCGAACGCGAAGATCAGCGGGATCCCGCCGCGCACGACGCGCACGGTGACCGAGCGCTTCGACGCGGCGACCGCGAGGGCGCCCGGCCGGCCGGCGTACGTCGGGACCATCCCGCGCCAGCGAAGGGTGGGCCCGTCGTAGACCTCGAGGAACGCGTTGTCGCTCGACTTCTCGCGGCGGACGACGACGGCGCCCTCGGGCGTGGCGAGGACGTCGATGAAGTCGCCGGGGCGCGGGCGCGCGTGCACGACCCACCACGCGCCCAGGCCGCCGAGGCCGAGCCCCAGCGCCATGACGAGAGCGATGATGATCGTGCCGGAGCGACCGCGCATGGGCGGGACCCTAGCAGCTATTGCTCTTCGTCGGAGGTCTCGACGGCCTTGGCGTCGGGCGGCGCGCCGGCCGGCTTGTGCTCGAACGGCCGGGGCCGCGTGAGGCCGCCGCCGGCGGCGTCGCCCTTGGCCTGCACGAGGACCTTGCGGCCGACGGCGAAGAACACGGTCATCCTGCCGGGCTCGGCGATCTCGACGACGCCGGTGCCGAACGTCGGGTGCTCGACGCGCTCGCCGACCTGGAACTTCTCGCTCGCCTTGTAGGTGCGAACGGCCTTCGTGAGATCGGCGGTGACCGCCGGCGTGTCGAAGCGCTGGACGACCTTGGCCTCGCGCGGCGGACGCGGCGAGGCCGACGACGAGGAGGACGAGGAGCGCGCGCGTGGCTGGTTCTTCAGCTTGGGGTTCCGGTAGCGATGCTGCGCCCCGCACTCCTTGCAGATGACGCGGACGATCTCCTCGCCGACCTTGGCGACGACGACGTGCCACACGTCGCCGCACTTGCTGCACAACGCTTCGATGTCTGCGCCGGTAGGGACGCTCATGAGCCGTTCAGCATACTATGAATCGCCATGAGCGCCGTCCGCCTGCGTCCGCTCGCCGAGAGCGATGTCGACCACATCATGACGTGGGTGAACGATCCGGAGATCACCGGCAACATCGCCGCGTTCTCCGGACGCGCGTTCACCCGCGACGACGAGCTCGCGTACGTGCGGCGCACGCTCGCGTCGAAGAGCGACGTCGTGTTCTCGATCGAGGAGGCGTCGACCGGGCGGTACCTCGGGCAGACCGGGATTCACCAGATCCACGAGCGCAGCAAGGTCGGCCGGCTCGCGTGCATCGTCGCCGCCAAGGGCGATCACGGCCGCGGCTTCGGGACCGGCGCCATCCGGCTCGTCCTCGACCACGCGTTCGGGCCGCTCGGGCTGCACAAGGCGTGGCTGATGGTGTTCCGCCACAACGAGCGCGGGCGGCGGATCTACGGGAAGCTCGGGTTCGTCGAGGAGGGCGTCCTGCGCGAGGAGTACTTCCACGAGGGCGGCTGGTTCGACATGGTGCGCATGAGCATGCTCGCGCGCGAGTGGCCCGAGCTGCGCGACCGCGCGCTGCAGCGGACGTGATCCGCTGCGCGATGGTCGAGCTGTTCCTCCCCGGCGGCGGTCTCGCGCTGCGCGGCGACCTGCGCGCGGCGGCGATCGCGGTGCTCGCGATGGCGCTCGCGCTCGCCGCGTGCCTGTTCACGCCGCTCGCGCTCGTTGTGGCGGAAC
>JAIOII010000008.1 GCA_019912685.1 Kofleriaceae bacterium | reverse complement strand
CAGGTAGAAGTCGCGCGCCGTCGCCGGCACCGCGTCCGCGTGCGACCGCGCCGCGGCCTCCCACGCGGCGCGCGTGCGCATCTCGTTCTTCCCCCACGTCGCCGCGACGTAGCATCGCCAGGCGTCGACGACCGCGGCGCGCTCCGCCGGCACGTCGCCGAGATCGTCGAGCAGGTTCATGAACACGACCGGCAGGTTCCGCCAGTCGCGCGCGACCCAGCTGCGCCCGTCGAGCTCGCCGGTGACGGTGAAGCGGATCGTCGCGTCCCAGTCGGCGTAGCCGCCGAACACGACGACGCCGCCGACCGGGCGCGCCGCGGCCGTGCGCAGCGCGAGCAGCGAGCCGAACGAGATCGAGAACACGCCCGGCGGCGCGGCGCGCCCCGCGGCGAACGTGTCGTACGCGCGCGTGAAGTCGTCGATCGCCGCCGGGGTCACGCGCAGCGCGACGAAGTCGGGCAGGAACGGCGCCATGGTGACGATGCCCGACGCGGCCAGGATGCGGCAGAACCGATCCATGCGCCGGTCGTCGGGGCCGTCGTGGTGGAGGCCCGGCGCGATCGCGAGCGCGCCGCGCGCCCGACCCGGCGGATGGTAGACCCGCGCCGGGAAGCGGCCGTCGACGGTGATCGTCTCGGTGCGCGCCGCCGGCGCGCGCGCCTCCGGGGTCCACGGCCCGAGCCACCGCACCAGGGACGCGATCGTGCGCGCGCGATCGTGCATCACCGCCGCCGCGACGCGCGCTTCGGCTTGCGCGCCGCGAGGAACGCGCGCCCGCGCGGCGAGATCTCGTAGCCGACCTCGAAGCTCTGCGTCAGCCCGAGCTTCTTGAGCTTGCGCACGTCGACCTTGAACGGCTGGGTCTCGCGGCCGAGCCGCGCCGCGAGCCTGGACGCGGCGACGCGCGGGTGCCTGTCGATCATCGCGAGCGTCTGCTCGGTCCACGGCGCGCCGCGATCCATCGCGGCCAGCTTCTTCTCGATCGCCGCGACGTCGTCGGGCGAGAGCTCGGTCGCGAGCGCGAGCTCGACGCGGTCGCCGTCACCGCCGTGGTGGAGCTCGACGCGATACACCTCGGTCGCGGCGTCGATCGGCCCGAGCTCGCCGAGGTACGCGACGAGGGCGGCCCGCGAGGGAAAACCCGCGCGCGTCGCGTCCTCCTCGCCGATCGTGGAGACTCTGACCTTGGCCACCGCGTCGACCTCGAGCACGCCGATCGGATGGCAGCGGTAGCGGCCGCCGGGGCGCACGTGCGGCTTCTGCCAGCGACGGAACGTCAGCGTGATCGCGCCGCTCTCGAGGCCGGCGAAGAACGGTTTCTTGAAGAGGAGCATGGCGAGCGCGTTGCCGCGGGATGATACTCGCGACACGGGAGGCCATCATGGGCAGCGCGCACCACTCGACCGAGCGTCCGTGTCCGTTCTGCCAGGGCACCGGCAGGTATCGCGAGGAGGATCCGGTGACGCCGCGCGATCTGCGCTGGACCGTCGCCAGCGACCACGCCACCGGCACGCACGTGTGCCTGAAGGGCGAGATCACCGAGCAGGCGAAGGTCGGGGGCCTGCGCGAGCTCCCGCGTCCGCTCGTGCTCGATCTCTCCGGCGTCCGCTACATCAACACCGCCGGCTCGCTCTGGCTGGTCAACCTGCTCGAGGAGCTCGGCGGCGCCATCACCGCCGAGCGTTGCTCGCCCGCCGTCGTGCGCCAGCTCAACCTGCTCCCGCACCTCGCCGACTACCTGAAGGTGACCTCCGTCGTGCTGCCCTACGAGTGCCCGGAGTGCCAGGTGGACTACAGCGTGGTCGTGAGCGTCGGCACGCGCCGTCCCTCGCTGCCGGAGCGGCGCTGCGGCACGTGCGACGCCGCCCTCGTGCCCGACGATCCCGTCGACTACTACTTCGCGTTCCTGCCGCCCTGAAGGACCCGCCTCAGGCGCCAGGCGCGCCCGCACGCGTTATCGCTGCCGCTCGTGCCGGCGGCAACCAGCCGAACACGACGCAGCGGAACCCCGGGGGAGCGTCGGAGACGCGGCTCCCCATGCGCCAGCCGCCGATCTCCACCGGCTCGGCGTCCCAGAAGGAGCGCTTCGTCGGATCCCCGGGATGGAACGTGCCGAGCACGATCGCGTGGAGGTGACTGACCTCGATGTCGGGCTGGAACCCGGGGTCGTAGAACAGGACAGGGAGCACGCGCCCACCGCGCTCGGTGGCGAGGCAGGCGAGCGTGACCGCGTCGTCGACCTCGATCTCGTCCGGTCCGTAGTCCGACACGGGAACGTCCGGGAACAGCCGCCGCGCCATGGCGATCACGGTGTCCACCGAGACCGGGTGATCGCGCAGGCAGAGTTCGAGCAGATCGCGGTAGCGATCACCGTGCTGGTCGCCTCGCGCGTACGCCACCGCCATGCCGGTGCACGCGCACAGCCGCGAGCTGGCGCGGTGGCGCGTCGAACGCACGACGGGCACCAGCATGGTGACGTTGCCACTCACGGCGGCGATCGTAGTCAGTTTCTCGTCGAGCGGGCGCGCGATCGACGCGAGCGAATCCGCACGCGTGCGATGACGCCGCGACGTGCGCGAGCGCCCGGCGGCGATCGTGGAAGTCGCCGGGATAGCTCGCGCGATCAGCGCCGGCGATCTGGTCGCCGTCGTCGTGATCAGTTCGGCGCGTCGACGCGCGTGCCGCGGTCGCGGCCGAACGGGTCACCGAGCAGCGACTCGGTGTGCAGCGCACAGACCCAGTGGCCGTTCTTCCTGACCCAGGTCGAGGACTCCGCGGCGTCGAGCACGACCGGCGCGCCGTCGACGACGAGGTCCTCGTGCACCTTGTAGGCGAGGACGGCGACGTCGTCGGCGAGCCGCTGCAGCTTGACGTCGTCGATCCGGTAGTCGCGCAGCTCGTACATCGCCTGCTCGACCATGGCCGGCAAGCTCTCCTTGTCGGCGCCACCTGCGTACGAACTGCGGTGATGGCGCGCGGATGCGGTGATATAGAGCGGCGTCATGCGCCGCCTCGCCGCTCCCACGCTGCTCGCGCTCGCGCTCGCCGCGTGCGGCGCCGGCACCGGCGGCTCGGACGACGATGACACCGCCACCGACGCGGCCGCGACCGACGTCGCCATCATCGACGCGCAGGTGATCGACGCGCAGATCATCGACGCGCAGGTCATCGACGCGCAGGTCATCGATGCGGCGGTGGGCCCGATCACCGGCGGCCCGTGCAGCTCGGGCGCGCCGGGCGCGACCGCGTACCGCATCCGCTGGGCCAACGGCGGCGGCACCGCGTACGTCGTCTACGAGGTCCACGCCATGCCCGACACCTCGCGCTTCCGCGCCGGCGCGTATGGCTACACGATCCCGTTCACGCCGCAGTACGTCGACACGGCGCTCGCGCAGGGCGGGCTCCTCCTCGACTCGAGCAGCTTCGTCGACATCCAGCTGTCGACCGTCGGCATCTCCTCGATCGGCCGCGCGCACCTCGCGATCTACGGCCGCAGCTACAACACGACCGCGAGCGGCAGCTTCCACTGGCAGACGTTCGAAGGGACCGGCGCGGCGCCGAACAACGTCGTCGCCAACTCGGCGCCGTACGAGTGGTACGCCGCCGACATGACCACCGAGCTCTCGCCGGGCAACGACGGCGTCCTCATCCGCATCAAGGCGGGGCCGAGCTCCGGCAGCCTCGCGGTCAACCGGATCGAGATCTGCCTGCAAGCGACGTGAGCGCGCCTACGGTGCCGCACCCCGTCACGTAGCTCCGCGCTTTACGGCCTCGAACGAGGCGCGTACCGTGGAGGTCGCCGGCTGCGATCGTACATGCAACCGCCGTCCACCGACTTCGATCCCGACGCGCCCACGGCGACGGCCGCCACCGAGGCGTCGTCCGGGGACGCCGCGTTGACCCCGCGCGGGCCGGGCACGCTCTTCGGGCGCTACGTCGTGCAGGAGGAGCTCGGCAAGGGCGGCATGAGCGTCGTCTACGCCGCCTACGATCCCGAGCTCGATCGCCGCGTCGCGCTCAAGGTCGTCCGCGCCGATCGCCTGACCGCGCCGCACCGCGCCCGCCTGCACCGCGAGGCCCAGGCCCTCGCCCGCCTGTCGCATCCCAACGTGGTCACGGTGTTCGATGCCGGCGACGTCGGCGACGAAACGTTCGTCGCGATGGAGCTCATCTCGGGCAAGACCCTGCGCCGCTGGTGCGAGACGACGCGCACGTGGCGCGAGGTCCTGCGCGTCATGCTCGCCGCCGGCCGTGGCCTCGCCGCCGCGCACGCGGCCGGCATCATCCACCGCGACGTCAAGCCCGACAACATCGTCATCTCCGACGCGGGCACCGTGAAGCTCGTCGACTTCGGGCTCGCCCGCGATCTCGGCGACCGCTCGCTCGACTCCGACAGCTCCGACGGGCTGCCGACGCCGACCTCGATCGACAGCGGCGCCTTGCGCCCGCTCGAGGAGATCACGCAGCTCGGTCACGTCGTCGGCACGCCGGCCTACATGGCGCCCGAGCTGCGCGCGCGCCGCGGCGACGCGGACCAGCGCTCCGATCAGTTCAGCTTCTGCGCCACGCTCTACGAGGCGCTCTACCGGGAGCGGCCGTTCCACGTCTCGCGCAAGCAGGCGCTCGATCCGCGCGAGCAGCTCACGGTCGCCGACAAGCCGGGCACGCCGGTGCGGACGCTGGCGGCCGAGCCGCCGCGCGACGCCGACGTCCCGCGCTGGCTCGCCGACGTCCTCGCGCGCGGCC
>JAIOII010000528.1 GCA_019912685.1 Kofleriaceae bacterium | reverse complement strand
CGAGCGCGAGCGCCGCCGGCAGGGCGAGCGCGACCTCGAGGGCCGCGACGTCCCGCGTCGGCGTCGCGGTCACGACCACGGCGCTCCGCTGCGTGTCGATGCCCGTGGTCGACAGGGTCACGGCGACCGGCGCCTCCGGCTTGCACGAGCGCGGTGACGGACGATGCTCGACGACGACCGGCGCCGGCGCCGCGGATCCCGCGGCGGTCGAGCAGCCGGCGATCGCGAGCGCGAACGCGAGCGCATGGAGTCCCCTCATGGGCGCGAGCCTACGTCCGCGTCGCGGCGATCCGGTGTCAGTTCGGGTCAACCTTGGTGCGTCACGTTCGTGGTACGGAAGCGGTGGTGCGCACCTCCCGCCTCCTCGCGCTCGCGGTCGCGCTCGCGCCGTGCGCCCTGCCCTCGGCGGCGCATGCGCAGCACTGGCGCGACGACACCGCCGCCACGCTCGGCACGACCGCGGAGTGGACGAACAAGGTCGAGCTCGCCGACGTCGACGGCGACGGCTGGCTCGACATCCTCCTCGCCAACGGCCGCGGCTACCAGACGCCGGGGCCCGCCGAGGCGTCGCGCGTGTTCCGCAACAAGGGCGCCTGGTCGGGCGAGCCGCCGTTCTTCGAGGAGATCACGGCGCAGGTCTTCGGCACGGCCACCGGCCACGCCCGCGTCATCAAGGCGCGCGACGTCGACGGCGACGGTGACGCCGACGTCTTCGTCGGCAACACGTACGGCGACGCCAGCCGGCTCTATCGCCGCGACGCCGCCGGCTGGACCGACGTGAGCGCGACCGCGCTGCCCGCCGGGATGCCGCGCGTCGGCGACGCGGACCTCGGCGACGTCGACGGGGACGGCGACCTCGATCTCGTGCTCGCCGACTGGGGCGCCGGCAGCCTCTCGGCCGGCGCGCCGCCGCGGCTCTACACCAACGACGGCGCCGGCGTCTTCACCGACGCGACCGCCACCGCGATCCCCGCGATCGCCGTCGCCTGGTCGTGGGAGCTCGATCTGGTCGACGTCGACGACGACTTCGATCTCGATCTCCTGATCGCGTCCAAGCTCGGCGCCGGCAGCTTCCTCCTGCGCAACGACGGCGCCGGCCGCTTCACCGACGACAGCGCCGCCTCGCTGCCCCGGTTCACGAACAACTACGAGGTCGAGGCGATGGATCTCGACGGCGACCTCGATCTCGACCTCGCGACGATCAACGACGGCAGCGGCGGACGCAACCACGTCTTCGCCAACGAGGGCGGCCGCTACGTCGACGTCACCGCGACCCACCTCACCGGCGCGGCCAACCCGGCCGACGACGACAACATGGTCGCGTTCCTCGACGTCGACGCCGACGGCGACGCCGACATGCTCGTCGGCTCGCTCGGCGGCCCCGACCGGCTGCTCGTCAACGACGGCGCCGGCCACCTCACGCTCGCGAGCGGCGCGGTGCCCGGCAGCTCGCCGGGCACGCTCGGCATCGCGGTCGCCGACCTCGACGGCGATCGCCGGCCCGACATCGTCGACGGCCAGGGCGAGACCGCGTTCCCCGACTACCTCTACCGCGCGACGGCGATGGTCGCCGCCGACGCGCGCGCCCCACACGTCGGCCCGATCGCGCGGCTGTCGACCACCGAGCGCACCGTGCGCGCCCGCGTGCACGACGCGTCGAGCCTCGCCGGCGAGCTCCAGCTGGCGTCGGTCGTCCTCCGCTACCGGGGCGACGCGAGCGGCGAGACCCCGATGCGCTGGTACGGCGAGTACCTCTGGCGCGCCGACCTCCCGTCCGCGGGCGCGTTCACGTACCAGGTCTGCGCGACCGACGTCGCCGGCAACGAGGCGTGCTC
>JAIOII010000527.1 GCA_019912685.1 Kofleriaceae bacterium | reverse complement strand
CATGAAGCTGCCGGACGGGATGGAGATGGTGATGCCGGGCGACAACATCAAGGTCGAGATCGACCTGATCTCGGCGATCGCCTGCGAGGAAGGCCTCCGCTTCGCGATCCGCGAGGGCGGCAAGACCGTCGGCGCCGGGGTCGTTACGAAAATCCTGGGCTGAGCGTCGCCTCCAGGCCTCAGAAACGCCCGCGGGGATCCCCGCGGGCGTTTTCCGTTTCGGGGTCTTGCGACCCCGTGGCTTCTGAGGTACACGTCCGCTTCCGTCTGAACCGACGAAGGCCCTGTTCCATCCGCCGTTTTTCGAGGTTATCTATTTGAAATCATAGGGGAGTAGCTCAACGGTAGAGCATCCGTCTCCAAAGCGGAGGGCTGCAGGTTCAAGTCCTGTCTCCCCTGCCACATCCAGGCTAGCTGAACGGCGAGTCGACGTCGGTTCCGAACAGGTTCATAGAGTCCACCGTGGCCCAGCAAGAGAACGCACCCAACAAGCCCGTCCACCTGATGTACCTCGGTGGTGGGGTGACTCTGTTCTACGTCACCCAGTGGACCATCGACTGGTTGTGGGGGTACTTCGCCGGCAATCCACCCAGCGAGCTCGTCATCACCCTCATCGCCGGGTTCGTCGCGCTGACGGCCGGCATCTACTTCTATCGCCACGAGCGCGTGCACACCCTCGCCAACGAGGTCTCGGCCGAGCTCAAGAAGGTCTCCTGGCCTGGGGCGAAGGAAGTCCGCGCCGCGACCATCGTCGTCATCATCATGGCGATCATCTCCGCGGTCATCCTCGGTCTGTTCGACTTCGTCTGGTCGAACCTCACGGAGTTGATCTATGGCGGCTGATCCCGTCGGACCGACCGACGCCGGCACGACCGACGAGGCCGCCGCGGCCGCGAGCGGTGCGGGCGCCGATCTGTCGTCGCAGCTCAAGTGGTACATCGTGCACACCTACTCGGGGCACGAGAACAAGGCGCGCCTCACGCTGCTCGAGCGCGTGCGCAACGCCGGCCTCAACGACTCCTTCGGTCAGGTCCTCGTGCCGACCGAGAGCGTGATGGAGCTGGTCAAGGGTCAGCGCCGCACCACGACCCGCAAGTTCTTCCCGGGCTACATGTTCGTGCAGATGGTCATGGAAGACCGCACGTTCCACCTGGTCAAGAACACGCCGAAGATCACCGGCTTCCTGGGCGGCACCAAGCCGACCCCGGTCCCCGAGCGCGAGATCACCGGGCTCCAGACCACGGCGTCCGAAGGCGCCAAGCCCAAGCCCCGGGCTCGTGTGAGCTTCGAAGTGGGCGATTCCGTTCGCGTCGTCGAGGGTCCCTTCGCCAACTTCTCGGCCAAGGTCGAGGAGGTGAAGGCGGACAAGCAGAAGGTGAAGGTCTCGGTCTCGATTTTCGGGCGCGCCACGCCGGTCGAGCTTGACTTCACCCAGGTCGAGAAAGCATAAACACCGCCCTTCCGACCTCGGGGTCGGAGGTCTGAAGGTTCGCCATGAAGAAGGTCGTCGCTCTCATCAAGCTCCAGTGCCCCGCCGGCAAGGCCAACCCCTCGCCGCCGGTCGGGCCCGCGCTCGGCCAGCACGGCCTCAACATCATGGCGTTCTGCAAGGAGTTCAACGCGCGCACGGCGCAGATGGGCGACCTGATCATCCCGGTCCTCATCACCGCGTACGCCGACCGCACGTTCACCTTCATCACCAAGACGCCGCCGGCGTCGATCCTTCTCAAGAAGGCGGCCAAGATCGAGAGCGGCTCCAAGGAGCCGAACAAGAACAAGGTCGGCAAGGTGACGCAGAAGCAGATCCGCGAGATCGCCGAGCACAAGCTCCCCGACCTCAACACCACGAGCGTCGAGAACGCGATGAAGACCATCGCGGGTACGGCGCGCTCGATGGGCCTCGACGTGATCGACTGAGGCGTTCGCCTCGGCTCGCTGACTGATCCTCTCAACTCACCGATGTGACCCCTCTGGGAGCTCGGCTTCGACCGGGCGCCTGACCAGAGCCACACGGAGGCATCTCATGGCTGGCAAGAAGTATCGCAAGGCAATCGAGGGCTGGGACCGCACGAAGAAGTACTCCGTCACGGACGCGTGCGCGCTGCTGCCCAGGACCAAGATCTCGACGAAGTGGGACGAGACCGTCGACGCGTCGATCCGCCTCGGCGTCAACCCGAAGTACGCCGACCAGATGGTGCGCGGCTCGTGCGTGATGCCGTCGGGCACCGGCAAGTCGAAGCGCGTGCTCGTCATCGCCAAGGCGGAGAAGGCCAAGGAGGCGCTCGACGCGGGCGCCGACTTCGCCGGCTCCGACGAGTACATCAACAAGATCAAGGACGAGAACTGGTTCGAGTTCGACACCCTCGTCGCCACGCCGGACATGATGGTTGCCGTCGGCAAGATCGGCCGTATCCTCGGTCCGCGCGGCCTCATGCCGAACCCCAAGGTCGGCACGGTGACCGCGGATGTCGCCAAGGCGGTCCGCGAGCTCAAGGCCGGCCGCGTCGAGTTCCGCGTCGAGAAGGCCGGCATCATCCAGACGCCGATCGGCAAGGCGTCGTTCACGCCCGACCAGCTCGCCGCCAACCTGAGCGCGCTCATCGATACGCTCATGAAGCTCAAGCCGGCGACGGCGAAGGGCTCGTACATGAGGTCGATCACGATCTCGACCACCCACGGTCCGGGCGTCAAGATCGACACCAGCTCCTTCCAGGGAGCGGCCGCGGAGTAACTCACTCACGTATACCGACCCGGCCGTCGGAGAAGTGGGCATCGCATAAGTCCCACGGAGACAGAGCCGGTCGCCACGTCGAATCATCGACGCGACGACCCCTCTGCTCATGCCGAGGGGTCGAGTCGTTTGCACCGGAGAGACCACGATGGACAGAGCAGGCAAGGCCGAGATCCTCGGCGACATCAAGGAAGAGTTCGCGAACGTGCAGTCGGTCATCGTCGCCCACTACGCGGGCGTGACGGTGCCGACCGTCACCGCGATGCGCGACGACTTCCGCAAGGCCGGCTGCCACTACCGCGTCATCAAGAACACCCTCGTGAAGATCGCGGTCAAGGGCTCGCCGATGGAGCCGCTTGCCGAGCTCATGAAGGGCCCGACGGCGATCATGTGGTCGAACGAGTCGGCGCAGGAGCCGGCCAAGCTCGCGCTCAAGTGGGCCAAGGACGAGCCCAAGTTCGTCATCCAGGGCGGCTTCTTCGACGGCAAGGCCCTCGACGCCAAGGGCGTGGACGCGCTCTCGAAGATGCCGGGCAAGAACGAGCTGCGCGCCAGCCTGCTCATGACCTTCCTCGCGGCCCCGCAGGACTTCGTCCGCCAGATCATCGCGGGTCCGCAGAACTTCGCTTACCTCCTCGACGCGCGGAAGCGCCAGCTCGAGGGTCAGTCCTGATCGGGACAACAACCACCACCGCTTCCGCACGGAAGAGACTCGAAAAAGGAACCAGCCATGTCGCTCTCGCACGATGACGTCGTCACCTACCTCTCGAACCTGTCCGTCATGGACCTCGTCAAGCTCACCAAGGAGCTCGAGGACAAGTGGGGCGTGAAGGCCGCTCCGGTCGCCGTCGCCGGTCCCGCCGCCGCGGCCGCCCCCGCGGCCGCCGCCGCCGAGGCCCAGACCGAGTTCACCGTCGTCCTCAAGAACAAGGGCGCCACGGCGATCAACGTCATCAAGGTGGTCCGCGAGATCACGGGCCTGGGCCTGAAGGACGCCAAGGACCTGGTCGACGGCGCTCCGAAGGACGTCAAGGCCGGCGTGAACAAGGCCGAGGCCGAGGACATCGCCAAGAAGCTCAAGGACGCGGGCGCCGAGGTCGAGGTCAAGTAACTCTCGATCGTGCGACCGATCCCCTGGGGTCCTAGTGATCCCAGGGGTTTGCTTCGTTCCGTGGAGTTGGCACGCTCGCTTGCACGCGACGGTTGCCATTGACATGGAAATGCGTGCTATATGCACGCCCGCTGCTTGCCGAGACACGGGTTCGTATCACCGCTGCCGTCGCGTCCCTGATCGCCGTCGCTCCCTCTCCACGAGCACTCGTGGGGCCGGGGGCGGTGTCCGATTTTTCGGCGCGTAAAAACCTTTAGCCCGCGGCATTCGCCGCGGGTGGCGATCACTCCTCGAGGGGCACACCGTCCATGGCATCCGCCATCCAGAACAACTTCCGGGCCCGCAAGAGCTTCGCGAAGCTGAAGCAGGTCATCGAGATCCCCAACCTCATCGACATCCAGAAGCGGAGCTACGACAAGTTCCTGCAGATGGATGTGCCGCTCGACCGTCGAGAGGACATCGGTCTCCAGGGCGTCTTCAAGAGCGTCTTCCCGATCAAGGACTTCTCGGAGACCAGCTCGCTCGAGTTCGTCTCGTACAACCTCGAGAAGCCCAAGTACGACGTCGACGAGTGCCGCGCCCGCGGCATGACGTTCGCCGCGCCGATCAAGGTCGTCATCCGCCTCGTCGTCTGGGACGTGAACGAGGAGACCGGCGTCCAGTCGATCCGCGACGTGAAGGAGCAGGAGGTCTACTTCGGCGAGATCCCGCTCATGACCGAGAGCGGTACCTTCATCATCAACGGCACGGAGCGCGTGATCGTCTCGCAGCTCCACCGCTCGCCGGGCGTCTTCTTCGACCACGACAAGGGCAAGACGCACTCCTCGGGCAAGCTGCTCTACAGCGCCCGCATCATCCCGTACCGCGGGTCGTGGCTCGACTTCGAGTTCGACCACAAGGACATCCTCTACGTCCGCATCGACCGCCGCCGCAAGCTCTACGCGACGGTCCTGCTCCGCGCCCTCGGGTACTCGACCGAGGAGCTGCTCAACTACTTCTACGACACCGAGATCATCCACATCGAGGGTCCCAAGAAGTACGCGCGCGAGATCGACTACGAGCTCCTCATCGGCCAGCGCGCCACCCGCGACATCAAGCACCCGAAGACCAAGGAAGTCCTGGTCAAGAAGAACCGCAAGTTCACGAAGGGTGCGATCCGCAAGCTCCAGGAGTCCGACGTCGCGCGCCTGCCGATCGACCTCGACGAGCTCCAGGGCAAGGTCTCGGCCAAGGACGTTATCGACGAGAACACCGGCGAGGTGCTCCTCCAGTGCAACGAGGAGGTCTCCGAGCAGAAGCTCGAGGAGCTCCGCGAGCGCGGCGTCGACAAGGTCGACATCCTGTTCATCGACAACCTGAACGTCGGCCCGTACCTGCGCAACACGCTGCTCGCCGACAAGCTCCAGGGTCCCGACGAGGCGATCATGGAGATCTACCGCCGCCTGCGTCCGGGCGATCCGCCCACGCTCGACACGGCGCAGAACCTCTTCCACAACCTGTTCTTCAACGCCGAGCGCTACGACCTGTCGAAGGTCGGTCGCATCAAGCTGAACTACAAGTTCAAGATCGACGAGGCGATCGAGACCCAGATCCTCACCAAGCGCGACATCCTCGAGACCGTCCGCTACCTGATCGATCTGCGCAACGGCCGCGGCGTCGTCGACGACATCGACCACCTCGGCAACCGTCGCGTGCGCGCGGTCGGCGAGCTCATGGAGAACCAGTACCGCATCGGTCTGGTCCGCATGGAGCGCGCGATCAAGGAGCGCATGAGCATGTCTCAGGAGATCGAGACGCTCATGCCGCACGACCTCATCAACGCCAAGCCGGTCTCGGCGGTGGTGAAGGAGTACTTCGGCAGCTCGCAGCTGTCGCAGTTCATGGACCAGACCAACCCGCTGTCCGAGGTGACGCACAAGCGCCGCCTGTCGGCCCTCGGCCCGGGCGGCCTCACCCGCGAGCGCGCCGGCTTCGAGGTGCGCGACGTGCACCCGACGCACTACGGCCGCATCTGCCCGATCGAGACGCCGGAAGGTCCGAACATCGGTCTCATCGCGTCGCTCTCGACGTTCGCCCGCGTCAACGAGTACGGCTTCATCGAGACGCCGTACCGTCAGGTCGAGGGCGGGAAGGTCTCCGACGAGGTGACCTTCTACTCGGCGCTCCAGGAGGAGGGGCAGATCATCACGGCGGCCAACGCGCCGATCGAGAAGAGCAAGCTCGCCGCCGACTACGTCTCGTGCCGCAAGGGCTCGGACGTCGTCATGACCAAGCCCGAGGACGTGACCCTCATCGACGTGTCGCCGAGCCAGCTGGTGTCGGTCGCCGCGTCGCTGATCCCGTTCCTCGAGCACGACGACGCCAACCGCGCGCTCATGGGCTCCAACATGCAGCGCCAGGCGGTGCCGCTCATCCGCACCACCTCGCCGCTCATCGGCACCGGCATGGAGGGCATCGTCGCCCGCGACTCCGGCGTCACCGTCGTCGCCAAGCGCGACGGCATCGTCGACTTCGTCGACGGCTCGCGCATCGTCGTGCGTCCGGCCGGTAGCTCGATCGACGCGCTCGCCGCCAAGCCGGACATCTACAACCTGGTCAAGTTCCAGCGCTCGAACCAGAACACCTGCATGAACCAGAAGGCGATCGTGCAGGTCGGCGATCGCGTGAAGAAGGGCGACGTCATCGGCGACGGTCCCGCGACCGAGACCGGCGAGCTCGCGCTCGGCCAGAACGTGGTCGTCGCGTTCATGCCGTGGGGTGGCTACAACTTCGAGGACTCGATCCTCATCAACGAGAAGCTCGTCAAGCAGGACGTCTTCACGTCGGTGCACATCGAGGAGTTCGAATGCGTCGCCCGCGACACCAAGCTCGGCAAGGAAGAGATCACGCGCGACATCCCGAACGTCGGTGAGGAGGCGCTCGCCGACCTCGACGACTCGGGCATCGTGCGCGTGGGCGCCGAGGTCAAGGCCGGCGACATCCTCGTCGGCAAGATCACGCCGAAGGGCGAGACCCAGCTCTCGCCGGAGGAGAAGCTCCTCCGCGCCATCTTCGGCGAGAAGGCCGGCGACGTCCGCGACACCTCGCTGCGCGTGCCGCCCGGCGTCACCGGCGTCGTGATCGGCGCCCGCGTGTTCGCGCGCAAGGGCACCGAGAAGGACGAGCGCGCTCAGGCGATCGAGGACGCCGAGACCGAGCAGCTCAACCGCAACAAGAAGGACGAGATCAAGATCATCTCGGAGGCGTACTACTCCAAGATGCGCGAGCTCCTGGTCAAGAAGACCACGGCGTCGCGGCTCGTCGACGACAAGGGCAAGGTGCTCCTGGCCAAGGGCCAGGTGCTCGACGAGCCGACGCTCGCCGAGGTCCCGCACAAGTACTGGCACGAGATCCAGCTCGCCGAGGGCGACGGCAAGATCGAGGAAGGCCTCGAGAAGCTGGCGCGCATGCGCGAGGAGGACGTCTACGCCATCGAGGCGCAGTACTCCGACAAGATCGCCAAGCTCACCAAGGGCGACGAGCTCCCGCCGGGCGTCATCAAGCTGGTCAAGGTCTACCTGGCCATCAAGAGGAAGCTGTCGGTCGGTGACAAGATGGCCGGACGCCACGGCAACAAGGGCGTCGTGTCGCGGCTCCTCCCCGAGGAGGACATGCCGTACCTCGAGGACGGCACGCCCGTCGACGTCGTGCTCAACCCGCTCGGCGTCCCGTCGCGCATGAACGTCGGGCAGATCCTGGAGGTCCACCTCGGGTGGGCCGCCAAGCAGCTCGGCCGCCAGATCGACGCCTACCTCCAGACCAACTGGAGCGGCGACGTGCTGCGCGAGAAGCTGAAGAAGCTGTTCCCGGCGGAGTCCCCCTTCATCGACAAGCTGAAGGAGGAGGACGTCGGCCGCTTCGCCGGCAAGCTGCGCTCGGGCGTGCACTTCGCGACGCCGGTCTTCGACGGCGCGGACGAGAGCGAGATCAAGGGCGCGCTCAAGATGGCCGGCCTGCCCCAGAGCGGCCAGGCCCGGCTCATCGACGGCAAGAGCGGCATCCCGTTCGAGCACCCGGTGACCGTGGGCGTGATGTACATGCTCAAGCTCCACCACCTGGTCGACGACAAGATCCACGCCCGCTCGATCGGCCCGTACTCGCTCGTCACCCAGCAGCCGCTGGGCGGCAAGGCGCAGTTCGGTGGCCAGCGCCTCGGCGAGATGGAGGTCTGGGCGATGGAGGCGTACGGCGCCGCCTACGCGCTCCAGGAGTTCCTGACCGTCAAGTCGGACGACGTCCTGGGCCGCACGCGCATGTACGAGTCGATCGTCAAGGGCGACCACGTGCTCGAGGCCGGCTTGCCGGAGTCGTTCAACGTGCTCCTGAAGGAGCTCCAGGCCCTGTGCCTGGACGTCGAGCTGATCGAGGACCCGTCGGCGCCGCGCAAGGCGGAGACGCAGAGCCCCGGGATCCCGGCTGGCCTTGCGGCTCTGGCTCGCGAGGTCGCCGACAAGGTCGGCTCCGCAGGCTGAATCGCAGAGTAACGAGCAACGCTAGAGAGGAATCACCACGTGAAGGACATCTTCAACTTCTTCGAGAAGCCGAAGGACCCGCGCTCGTTCTCCGCCATCCGCATCATGCTGGCCTCGCCGGAGCGTATCCGCGAGTGGTCGCACGGTGAGGTGAAGAAGCCCGAGACGATCAACTACCGCACGTTCAAGCCCGAGCGTGACGGCCTCTTCTGCGCGAAGATCTTCGGACCGGTCAAGGACTACGAGTGCAACTGCGGCAAGTACAAGCGCATGAAGCACCGTGGCGTCGTCTGCGAGAAGTGCGGCGTCGAGGTCATCCAGTCCAAGGTGCGCCGCGAGCGCATGGGCCACATCTCGCTGGCCACGCCGGTCGCGCACATCTGGTTCCTCAAGAGCCTGCCGTCGCGCATCGGTAACCTGCTCGACATCCCGCTCAAGGATCTCGAGAAGGTCCTCTACTGCGAGGCGTACATCGTCATCGACCCCAAGGAGTCGGGGCTGTCGGAGCGCGAGCTCCTCTCCGAGGAGATGTACGGCAAGCGCCTCGACGAGCTCGGCGGCGACGCGTTCGACGCCGGCATGGGCGCCGAGGCGATCCTCGAGCTCCTCAAGAAGCTCGACATCGTCAACCTCGCCGAGACCCTGCGCGCCGAGATGCGCGAGGTGACCTCGGAGGCCAAGCGCAAGAAGATCGCCAAGCGGCTCAAGGTCGTCGAGGCCTTCCGCGAGAGCGGCAACAAGCCGGACTGGATGATGCTGACCATCATCCCGGTCATCCCGCCCGACCTGCGCCCGCTGGTCCCGCTCGACGGCGGCCGCTTCGCGACGTCGGATCTCAACGATCTCTACCGCCGCGTCATCAACCGCAACAACCGCCTCAAGCGCCTGCAGGAGCTCAACGCTCCCGAGATCATCATCCGCAACGAGAAGCGGATGCTGCAGGAGGCGGTCGACGCGCTGTTCGACAACGGCCGTCGCGGCAAGACGATCACCGGCCCCAACAAGCGCCCGCTCAAGTCGCTCAGCGACATGCTGAAGGGCAAGCAGGGCCGTTTCCGGCAAAACCTGCTCGGCAAGCGCGTCGACTACTCAGCGCGTTCCGTTATTGTCGTGGGGCCGGAGCTGAAGCTGCACGAGTGCGGCCTGCCGAAACAAATGGTGCTCGAGCTCTATGAGCCGTTCATCATTCACCAATTGAAGGAGCGCGGCGTCGCGACGACCATCAAGGCGGCAAAGCGCGCAATCGCGCAGGGCCGCGCGGAAGTTTGGGATATCCTTGAAGATGTCATCAAGGATCATCCGGTCATCTTGAACCGGGCGCCGACGCTGCACCGGCTCGGGATTCAGGCCTTCCAGCCGGTGCTGATGGAAGGCAAGGCGATTCGGCTGCATCCGCTGGTTTGCCGCGCGTTCAACTCAAGCAGCCG
>JAIOII010000526.1 GCA_019912685.1 Kofleriaceae bacterium | reverse complement strand
GCGGATCGGAGCGCCGGCCTCGGCGGCGACCTGGTCGTCCGCGTCGAGCGCGGCGAGGTAGCGGATGCGCTGCGAGGTCGCCGCTGCCTCGTACGCGGCCGTCACGCGCTCGGCGAGCGACAGGTCGTCGACCTCCATCATGCGCGCGCGAACCACGGCGTTCGCCTCGGCGGCCTGCCCGCGGAGCAGGGTCGCGCGCGCGTCGCGCACACTTCGCTGCGTCGTCCACACGACCGCGATCAGTGCCGCGCACATGAGGCCGATCGCGGCGACGACGGCGGTCCGCGACCACCGCGGCAGAGTGCGAGTCGAGGACACGGGCGCGATCACTGTACATGACACGCAGCAAGCGACAGGCCAGCGCACGCGTCCTCCAAGCTCCGAGAATGGTTGGCGGGCCATCTGCGGTTCCTGCATCCGGTCTGCAGGAAGCGCAGACCGTCCGCAGGGGCCGCCCCGCGGGGATGGCTGGATCCCGGACACTTGCACGTAGCGCGATGTGGTCCGCGTCATGCAGCTGAACGGGTGGTCACATCCGTCCGCATGATCCCTGGAGCTGACACCATGAAGCGTTCCCTCAAGATTGCGCTCTTCACCGCCCTCGCGGCGCTCACGCTCGGCGCCGGCACCGCGGCGGCCGATCGGTATCGCGACTACCGCAGCGGTCCTCCGACCGTGCGTTACGTGCAGGCCCAGCCGCGCGCCGGCTACATCTGGGTGCAAGGCCACTACGCCTGGCAGTACAACCAGTGGGTATGGGTCCCCGGACACTACGAGCGCGCCCGCACCGGTTACCGCTGGGTCGACGGCAGCTGGAACTACCGCGACGGCAACTGGCACTGGCACACGGGCCGCTGGGATCGCGACCAGCGCCACGATCACGATCGCTACGACCGCCGCGACCGTTCCGATCGACGCGACCGCTACGATCGGCGCGACCGCTACGATCGGCGCGACCGCGACCACCGGCGCGACCGCTGGGATCGCGACGACCGCCGTGGGCGGGATCGCGATGGCCGCCGGGGTCGGCGGTGAGGCTCGCGGCGATCGTCGCGCGCCTGGCGCTGGCCGCGCTCGTGGTCGGTGCCGTCGCCTGCAAGAAGGAAGCGGAGCCCGCGAAGGCCACGTCCGGCGCCGAGCGCGGCGGCGACGTGGCGTCGCAGGTCGAGCAGGCCGGCGACGAGACCGGCGTCGATCCGGCCGATCGCACGGCCAGGTTGCCCGCGATGCCGCGCAAGCTGCCCGGCATGGACGACACCCCGGCGTCGCCGGGGGTGGATGGCGAGCCGCGTCGCCGCCGCGGTCCCTGGGGTGACGGTCCGCGTCCCGACCGCGCCGAGATGAAGGCGCGGCGCGACGAGCGCCGCAAGCAGACGCTCGACATGTACGACGCCGACAAGAACGGCGAGCTCGACGACGACGAGCGCACGCTCATGCACGAGTCGCGCGTCGCCGACACGGTCGCGCGCATGGACCAGAACGCCGACGGCAAGCTGACGCGCGAGGAGCTCGAGGCGTCGACCTCGCGCCGCCGCCGGCCGCCGCCCGACTTCGACGCGATCGACGCCGACAAGGACGGCTTCGTCACCGTCGAGGAGATGGCAGCGGCGCGCCGGCCTATCCGTGGGCGCGGGATGCCCCCGGCGCCGTGACGTCGGGATAGAGCGGCAGGATCTCCACGCCGACGCGGAGGTCGTGCACGCTCGCGTAGTGGGCGGCGAGGTCGAGCGCGACGTACACCTTGTTGGCGTCGAAGACGCCGAAGCTCGTCGAGACGACGATCTGCTCGTCGCCGATGATCTCGAACCCCTCCGGGATCACGTCGTGGCCGTAGATGCAGAACGTCCCGCCGAGCGCCTTCACGAAGGCCGCGGCGGCGTCGGGCTCGGCCGAGCGCGCCCACAGGATCGGCCCGATGACCGGCGTGTC
This sequence comes from Kofleriaceae bacterium, assembly GCA_019912685.1. GTDB lineage: Bacteria > Myxococcota_A > Polyangia > Haliangiales > Haliangiaceae > UBA2376. The sequence continues at coordinate 672 of JAIOII010000526.1, read as the reverse complement.
GAGGATGTCGATCGGGCTGCCGACCTCGAAGCCGTCGAGGCGGGCCTCCTCGATGTCGCGGATCGACTCGATCGTCGCCGCCGGCGCCCCGTGGGTGAACACGGCGCCGCACGGCGCGACCGCGACCAGGGCGAAGTCGCGCAGGACCTCGCGCATGCGCTCCGCCCGCTCGGGGCCGAGCAGGTGCTCGAGGACGGCGACCTCGTCGGCGGCGAACTTCGCGGTGTGCGGGCCGCCGATGTGGCCGTGCTCGTGGTTGCCGACGAGCGCGTGCACGCGCCCGGGGTGGCGCTTCATCATCACGGCGAGCTCGTCGATCACCTCGCCCGAGGCGTCGCGGTAGTACTCGCCGAGGAACTCCGGCCACTCGCTCTCTTCGAGGTGGGGGCCGTGGATGAGGTCGCCGGTGAAGAGCAGGTGCGCGTCGCCGGTCTTCGCCATCTGCTCGTCGAAGATCTCGACGACGCGATGGAAGTCCCGCAGGCATCCCTGGAGATCGGTACAGACGATGAGCTTGCCGTGATCCGGCAGCCGCAGCACTCGCGCCATCGTCGTCCCCCCGTCCCCCGTCAGCCTCCCGGCGCGCGCAGGCCGGCGATGAGGGCGGCGCGATCGGCGGCACCGGCGAGGGCGCCGAGCACGCGCTCGACCGACGGCGGCGCGGCGACGAGC
>JAIOII010000525.1 GCA_019912685.1 Kofleriaceae bacterium | reverse complement strand
GCCCGCCTCCGCCTTCGCCTTCGCCTGCGCCTGCACCTGCGCCTGCGCCGGCTTCGCCGCCAGCGCCTCGATCGCCGCGCCCATCATCACGTCGAACCCCGGCGGATCGCGATCCGCGACGAGCCGCCCCGGCGCGTCCGGCTCCCACGTCCCGAGCGCCGACAGCGCCTGCAACGTCGTCGCGACCCGCTGGATCGTCGCCGGGCTCGCCGCGTGGCCATCACCCTCGAGCACCGTCGCCGCCTTCGCTCGCAACCCCGCGAGCGCTCTCCGCTGCTCGTCGAGGCCGCGTCCGTCGCCCTCTCGCACGCGACTTCCCGCCGCCAGGAGCGAGTCCATGTCCTCCCGCTCCCGCCGCCACAGCTGGTTCACCACCCACGCGCTCATGCTCGGCTTCGGCAGCTTGCCGACCACGGCCGCAGAAGCCTTCGATCCCGAGGCCTTGAGTCGATCGGCGAGCCGCTTCCGCTCGCTCGTGAACGCCGACAACGCGGCCCCGTAGAGCTCCTCGGCAGCCGCCTCGACCTCGCTGTCGTTCACCACGTCATTGTGGGCGTGAGTCACCCTCAATCGAAATGGTCAATGATTTGACCGCGTGGTGAATACCGGTGACGCGCCTTTTTCATTGACACAGTGCGTCTCGAAACCCCATGCTTCTTTTCGTCATGGCGGGCTCCTCCCAGAACAGCGTCGGCATCATCAGCCGCCAGATTCTGGTCATCGAGGTCCTGCTGATTGCGTCCCGGTGCGGGCCGCCCATCTGATTCGGATCCACCGACCAGAGGCCCCCGCACCGAAGAGGTGACGGGGGCTTCGTCGTTTCTGGCCTCGCCGCAGCTCAACCACGAAAGCCCAGCTCTCACATGCCCGACTCACCACGACGACCCCGCCGTTCCGATGCCCTGGTGCGCGACGTCGCTCGCGCTCCCGCCCGCGCGATGCTCAAGGCCACCGGCCTCGACGACGCCGCCCTCGAACGGCCGCTCGTCGCGATCGTCAACACGTGGACCGAGGTGATGCCGTGCAACCTGCACCTGCGCGCGCTCGCCGAGGACGTGAAGCGCGGGGTGCGCGCCGCTGGCGGCACGCCGATCGAGTGGAACACGATCTCGGTCTCCGACGGCGTCACGATGGGCACCGAGGGCATGCGCGCGAGCCTGGTCTCGCGCGAGGTCATCGCCGACTCGATCGAGCTCGTCTGCCTCGGCCACCTCGTCGACGCGGTCGTCTGCCTCGTCGGCTGTGACAAGACGCTGCCCGCCGCCGCCATGGCGCTCGCGCGGCTCGATCTCCCCGGCCTCGTCCTCTACGGCGGACCGATCGCGCCCGGCCGCTTCCAGGGTCGCGACGTCACGATCCAGGACGTCTTCGAGGGCGTCGGCGCGCATGCCGCCGGCAAGATGACGCTCGCCGACCTGCGCACGCTCGAGGACAGCGCGTGCCCCGGCGCCGGCGCCTGCGGCGGCCAGTTCACCGCCAACACCATGGCGACCGCGCTCACCGTCATGGGCCTCGGCCCGATGGGCATGGGCGAGATCCCGGCGCTCGCGCCCGAGCGCAAGGAGGCGGCCGCGCACGCGGGCAAGCTGGTGATGCAGCTCCTCGCCGCCGGCACGTCGGCGCGCGCCTTCATCACGCGCGAGTCGCTCGAGAACGCGATCACCGCGGTCGCCGCGACCGGCGGCTCGACCAACGCCGTCCTCCACCTCCTCGCCATCGCGCGCGAGGCAGGCGTGCCGCTCGACATCGACGACTTCGACCGGCTCTCCGCGCGCACGCCGACGATCGCCGACCTCAAGCCGGGCGGTCGCTTCACCGCCGTCGACCTCCACAACGCGGGCGGCCTCGCCGTGCTCTGCCAGCGGCTCTTCGCCGCGGGCCTCCTCCACGACGCACCCACGGTGACGGGCCAGTCGCTCCGCGCGGAAGCCGATGCCGCGCGCGAGACGGCTGGCCAGCAGGTCATCACGTCGCTCGAGAAGCCCAAGGCCGCCACTGGCGGCCTTGCGATTTTGCGGGGCAACCTCGCGCCCGACGGCTGCGTCATCAAGCTCTCGGGGCACTCGCGCACGCGCCACGTCGGCCCGGCGCGCGTGTTCGACAGCGAGGAGCAGGCCTTCGCCGCGGTGCAGGCCGGCGCCATCAAGGCCGGCGACGTCGTCGTCATCCGCTTCGAGGGCCCGTCGGGCGGCCCCGGCATGCGCGAGATGCTCGCCGTCACCGCCGCGCTCGTCGGCCAGGGGCTCGGCGGCGACGTCGCGCTCCTCACCGACGGCCGCTTCAGCGGCGCCACCGTCGGCTTCATGATCGGCCACGTCGCGCCCGAGGCGGCGCTCGGCGGGCCGATCGCGCGCGTGCGCGAGGGCGACACCGTCGTCATCGACGTGGCGACGCGCCGGCTCGACGTCGAGGCCAGCCTCGACGAGCGACCGGACGCGCCGCGGCCGCGCCCGCAGCCACGCGGCGTGCTCGGCAAGTACGCACGCTCGGTGACCTCGGCTGCCGAGGGCGCCATCACGAACCGAGACACGGGAGAGAATCCATGAGCGCGAACATGGCCGTACCGGCCGCCGCGGCCGCCGTCGAACGGCTGCCGGGCAAACGCACCGGCGCCGAGATCATCTGGGAGGTCCTCGAGCAGGAGGGCGTGGAGGTCGTCTTCGGCTATCCGGGCGGCGCGATCATGCCGGCCTACGACGCGCTGCCCAAGTACCGCGTCCGCCACGTGCTCGTCCGCCACGAGCAGGGCGCCGCGCACATGGCCGACGGCTACGCGCGCGCGTCGGGCAAGGTCGGCGTCGCGGTCGCGACCAGCGGCCCGGGCGCGACCAACCTCGTCACCGGCATCGCCACCGCGATGCTCGACAGCGTCCCGTGCGTGTTCATCACCGGCCAGGTGTCGTCGCACCTCATCGGCACCGACGCGTTCCAGGAGACCGACGTCACCGGCGTGACCCTGCCGATCACCAAGCACAACTGGCTCGTCACCAAGGCGTCGGACGTCGGGCCGGTGCTGCGCGAGGCGTTCCACGTCGCGCGCTCGGGCCGCCCCGGCCCCGTGCTCGTCGACATCACCAAGGACGCGCAGCAGGGCAGCTGCGACTTCGACCCGGCCGATCGCGCCCTCGCGCGCCCGCCGCGCCGCCGCCCCGAGCGCGCGAGCGGCGCCGATCACGAGGACGTGCTCGCGCGCGCCGCCCAGCTCATCGATCACGCCGAGCGCCCGCTCATCCTCGCCGGCCACGGCATCGTGCAGGCCGGCGCCGGCGCCGAGCTCCTCGCGTTCGTCGAGCACACCGGCACGCCGGTCGCGTCGACGCTCCTCGGCCTCGGCGGCTTCCCGGCGACGCACCCGCGCGCGCTCGGCATGATGGGCATGCACGGCGAGGCGTGGGTCAACCGCGCGGTGCAGGAGGCCGACCTCCTCATCGCGCTCGGCATGCGCTTCGACGACCGCGTCACCGGCAACCTCAAGACCTACGCGCCGCGCGCGCGCAAGATCCACGTCGACCTCGACCCGTCGGAGATCGGCAAGAACGTGGCGGTCGACGTCGCGATCATCGACGACGTGAAGCGCGTGCTCGCCGAGCTCGCGCCGCGCTGCAAGCGCGCCGATCGCGCGCCGTGGATCGCGCGCATCGAGGCGGAGAAGGGCGAGAGCGCGGTGCGCGACATCCAGGCGCTGCCCGACACCGGCAAGCTCCACGCCGCGCACGTCATCCACGACCTGTGGCGCCTCACCGAGGGCAAGGCGGTCGTCGTCACCGACGTCGGCCAGCACCAGATGTGGGAGGCGCAGTACTACAAGCACGACCACGCGCGCGGCCTGGTCACATCGGGCGGCCTCGGCACGATGGGCTTCGCGTTGCCCGCCGCGATCGGCGCCCGCTTCGCGCGCCCTGGCGACGAGGTGTGGGTCGTCGCCGGCGACGGCGGCTTCCAGATGACGGCGGCCGAGCTGTCGACCGCGGCCCAGGAAGGCATCAAGGTCAACGTCGCGATCATCAACAACGGCTACCTCGGCATGGTCCGCCAGTGGCAGGAGATGTTCTACGGCGGCCGCTACGTCGCGACGCCGATGCGCTCGCCGGACTTCGTCAAGCTCGCCGAGGCGCACGGCCTCACCGGCATCCGCGTCACCAAGCGCGCCGAGCTCGCCGCCGCGGTCGCCGCCGCGCGCCGCGACCCCGGCACCGTCGTCATCGACTTCCGCGTCGAGCAGGAGGACTCGGTCTACCCGATGGTGCCGTCGGGCGCCGACCTCGGCGACATGATCCGCCGCCCCCACGCGCCGCCCTCGCCGATCGTCGAGACCGCGGCCGACTCCGAAGAGGACGAGCTCCCCCGATGAGGTCATCGTCAACCCAGCCGTTCGCCCTGAGCGAGGGCGAGCGTCAGCGAGACCGAGTCGAAGGGCCCACTGCGTCCTTCGACTCGGCCCCTTCGGGGGTTCGCTCAGGACGAACGGATCAGGAGATCGCATGAGCCCCGCCGCTGCACCACCCCGTCCGCGCCTGCGCACGTTCGTCGCCACCGTCGAGGACGTGCCCGGCGTGCTCAACCGCGTCGCGTCGCTGTTCCGCCGCCGCGGCTACAACATCGCGTCGCTCACCGTCGGCCAGTCCGAGCTGCCCGGCCTGTCGCGGCTCACCATCGTCGTCGCGTGCGACGACGCCACGGCGCTGCGCCTCGAGGCCAACCTGTGGAAGCTGGTCGACCTCGTCGAGGTCCACGAGCTCGACGCCCATCAGGCGATCGAGCGCGACCTCGCGCTCATCAAGGTGAGGGCCGGCATGGCGACGCGCGCGCAGGTCGTGCAGGTCGCCGAGCTGTTCAACGCGCGCGTCATCGACGTCGCGCCCGACGAGCTCGTCGTCGAGATCACCGCGACCCGCGAGCGCGTCGACGACCTGCGCCGCGTGCTCGAGCCGTTCGGCGTCATCTCGATGGTGCGCACCGGCGCCATCGCGATGCCGCGCGCCGGCGTCGCCGATCCCACCCTTTCCGTCAAACCCGCTGCGAGCTGACCCCGAGTCCGACCCGGAGCCCAGGAGACACACGACCATGGCCACGCTTTACTACGACAAGGACGCGAACCCCGATCTCATCAAGGCCCGCAAGGTGGGCATCATCGGCTACGGCTCGCAGGGCCACGCCCACGCCGGCAACCTCGCCGACTCGGGCGTGACCGTGAAGGTCGGCCTGCCCGCGAGCTCGAAGAGCATCGCCGTCGCCAAGGCCGCCGGCCATGACGTCGCGCCGCCGTCGGAGGTCGCGGCCTGGGCCGACGTCCTCATGATCCTCGTGCCCGACACCAGGCAGCCGAAGCTGTGGAAGGAGGACATCGCGCCTCACTTCGACGGCCGCAGCGACAAGCTGCTGATGTTCGCCCACGGCTTCAACATCCACTACGGCACGATCGCGCCGGCCGCCGGCCTCGACGTCGCGCTCATCGCGCCCAAGGCGCCCGGCCACCGCGTGCGCGAGACCTACAAGGACGGCGGCGGCGTGCCGGCGCTCCTCGCGGTGCACGCGACGTCGTCGCCCGGCGCCAAGCCGCTCGCGATGAGCTACGCGCGCGCGCTCGGCTCGACGCGCGCCGGCCTCATCGAGACCACGTTCGCCGAGGAGACCGAGACCGACTTGTTCGGCGAGCAGGCCGTCCTCTGCGGCGGCGTCTCGCACCTCATCCGCGCCGGCTTCGAGACGCTCACCGCCGCGGGCTACCAGCCCGAGGTCGCGTACTTCGAGTGCCTGCACGAGCTGAAGCTGATCGTCGACCTCATGTACCGCGGCGGCCTCAACTACATGCGGTACTCGGTCTCCGACACCGCCGAGTGGGGCGACTACGTCTCCGGCCCGCGCATCATCGGCCCCGAGGTCAAGGCGGCGATGAAGCAGGTGCTCGCCGAGATCCAGGACGGCACGTTCGCGAAGGACTGGGTCGCCGAGAACGAGGCGGGCGCGCCGCGGTTCGAGGCGCGCCGCGCCGCGGAGCGGACGCAGCCGCTCGAGGAGGTGGGCGCCAAGCTACGCGCGCTCATGCCCTTCCTCGATGCGGTCACCGTCAAGCCTGGCGACTGAGCTCACTGGAGAAACCGATGCGCCGGATCCACATCCTCGACACGAGCCTCCGCGACGGCGAACAAGCGCCGGGCGCGAGCATGACGTCCCCCGAGAAGCTCGAGGTCGCGCGCGCGCTGGCGCGCCTCGGCGTCGACATCATCGAGGCCGGCTTCCCGGCGGCCTCGCCCGACGATCACGCCGCGGTCGCGCAGATCGCGGCCGAGGTGGGGCGCGAGCCGCTGCGCGGGCGCCCCGACGTCCAGCCGCCGGTGATCCAGGCGCTGGCGCGCGCCCACGAGGGCGACATCGACGCGGCGTGGAGCGCGATCAAGGGCGCGGCGCGCCCGCGCATCCACACCTTCCTCGCGACCAGCGACCTGCACCTCGAGCACAAGCTGCGCATGACGCGCGACGAGGTGATCGCCAAGGTCGGGGCGATGGTGCGGCACGCCAAGCGGCTGTGCGACGCGGTCGAGTTCTCGCCCGAGGATGCGGGGCGCAGCGACCCGGCGTTCCTGCACCAGGTGCTGGCCGTCGCCATCGAGGCCGGCGCGACCGTGCTCAACATCCCCGACACCGTCGGCTACACGATGCCCGACGAGTTCGGCGCGCTGATCGCCGGCATCGTCGAGAACGTGCCGGGGGCGCGCGAGGTCGTCATCTCGGTGCACTGCCACGACGACCTCGGCCTCGCGGTGGCCAACTCGCTCGCCGGCCTGCGCGCCGGCGCCGGGCAGGCGGAGGTCACGGTCAACGGCATCGGCGAGCGCGCGGGCAACGCGTCGCTCGAGGAGCTGGTCATGCTGCTCCGCACGCGCGAGCCGGTGCTCGGCCTCACGACCGGCATCGACACGACGCAGCTCCTGTCGGTGAGCAAGGTCATCTCGCGCGCGACGAGCTACCCGGTGCCGCCCAACAAGGCGGTCGTCGGCGGCAACGCGTTCGCGCACGAGAGCGGCATCCACCAGGACGGCGTGCTCAAGCACCAGCGCACGTACGAGATCATGAAGCCCGAGGACGTCGGCGCGTCGCAGACCAAGCTCGTGCTCGGCAAGCACTCGGGCAAGCACGCGTTCGCCGAGCGGCTCGCGGTGCTCGGCGTCGCGCTCGAGGGCGAGGCGCTGGTGCGCGCGTTCGGACGCTTCAAGGTGCTCGCCGACCGCAAGCGCGCCGTGCACGACGCCGACCTCGTCGCGCTCGCCGCGGGCGAGCGCGCGCCGGCGCCCGACCTCTACGTCCTCGAGGACCTGCAGGTCGCGTGCGGCACGGCCGGGCTCGCGACCGCGACCGTGCGCCTGCGCGATCCGGAAGGCGGCCAGCGCGTGCAGGCGGCGGTGGGCACGGGCCCGGTCGACGCGACCTACAAGGCGATCCAGGCGATCGTGCTCACGCCCGTCGAGCTGCTCGAGTTCAACGTCAACGCCGTCACCGAGGGCATCGACGCGCTGGGCGAGGTGAGCGTGCGCGTGCGCGAGGGCGACGAGCGCGCGACCCACGGCTCCGGCGCCGACACCGACATCGTCGTCGCCAGCGCCAAGGCGTACCTGGCGGCGCTCAACCACGTCATCGCCCGCCGCCCGGCGGCGCAGAACGTCGAAGGAGCCGCATGACTCCGAGGACCATGTTCGACAAGATCTGGGACGCGCACGTCGTCCACCAGGACGAGGGCGCGCCGGCGATCCTGTCGATCGATCTCCACCTCGTGCACGAGGTCACGTCGCCGCAGGCCTTCGCCGGGCTGCGCGCGCGCGGCCTGAAGGTGCGCCGTCCCGACCGCACGGTCGCGACCATGGACCACTCGGTGCCGACGGTCGCGCGCGACGCGGCCGCCGGCGACGACGGCAAGGCCGTGCTGCGCGTCCTCGACGACGCCGGCAAGGCCCAGCTCGAGACGCTCGCCGCCAACTGCGCCGAGCACGGCATCCGCCTCCACGGCATGGGCTCGGCGCAGCAGGGCATCGTGCACGTGATCGGGCCGGAGCTCGGGCTCACGCACCCGGGCATGACGATCGTGTGCGGCGACAGCCACACGTCGACGCACGGCGCCTTCGGCGCGCTCGCGTTCGGCATCGGCACGTCCGAGGTCGAGCACGTCCTCGCGACGCAGTGCCTGCTGCAGCGCCGGCCGCGCACGATGCGCGTCACCGTCGACGGGCGGCTGCCCGCCGGCGTGACGGCCAAGGACATCATCCTCGCGTTCATCGCCAGGGTCGGCACCGGCGGCGCGACCGGCCACGTGATCGAGTACGCCGGCGCGGCGATCCGCGCGCTCGACATGGAGTCGCGCATGACGGTGTGCAACATGTCGATCGAGGGCGGCGCGCGCGCCGGCATGATCGCGCCCGACGAGACGACGTTCGCGTACCTCGGCGGCCGCGCGCACGCGCCGGCCGGTGCCGCGTGGGACCGCGCGATCGACCGCTGGCGCTCCCTGCCCAGCGATCCCGACGCCGCCTTCGACGCCGACGTCCGCATCGACGGCGCGGCGCTCGAGCCGATGATCACGTACGGCACCAACCCCGGCATGGGCGGCGCGGTGACGGCGCCGGTGCCCGAGTCCAGCGAGATCTCGCTGCCGAACGCCTGGGGGGTGTCATTGGGGGTGTATCGGGTGACGAACCCGGCGCTCCCGAGGGGGTGCGTCCCACAGGCGAAGCCGCCACCGCCCGCGCTGATGAAGGGCAGGTCATCGACGGCCAGCACCGGGTAGGCCGTGTCGGCGGGGGTCGTGCAATCATCCAGCGGGCCGTCGGAGGCCGTGGCGCGGAAGCTGAGCGTGCAGCCCGTCGGGTAATCGGCGGCGGCCAGCGCCGTGAAGTCGATGCCCAGCGCGACGTTGAAGTAGACCTTGCCGTAGGAGGTGCCGCCCTCGGCGAGCTGTTCGGCACCCATGAAGGTCATGGCCTGGGCGACCGGCGC
>JAIOII010000053.1 GCA_019912685.1 Kofleriaceae bacterium | reverse complement strand
CCACCCCGAGATGGTGCGCGCCGCGCACTTCCGCGTCGCGGGCCGCGTCATCGCGCACCTCGCCGGCGACGCCGCCGTGCGCGCGATCAGCGAGTCCGATCCCGACATGGCCGCCGCCCTCGCGCCCGGCGCCTCGCCGCTCGGCTGGCTGCCGCTCTCGCTCCTGTGCCAGCTCGTCGAGCGCGCCGCCGATCAGGTGAAGTCGCGGAACGGCGGCGACGTCGCGCAGCAGCTCATCCGCGCCATCGGCCGCTCGACGATGTCGGCGACGTTCGCGCGCTTCTTCGGCGCCGACCCCGCCACGCTCGGCGTCGTCTCGATGCTCGCCGTCCTGCCCTCGATGTGGAGCCGCTACCACGGCTGGTGCAAGGCGCGCGTCATGAAGCGGGGCGCCGGCGCCGCCGACGTCATCATCGTCGGCGCGTGCCCGCCGCTCGCCGTCCACCTCTGCGCCGCCGAGCTCGCCAAGGCGTGCGAGCTCGCCGGCGCCGCCGGCGTCCAGGTCACCGAGCAGAGCGACGGCCGCGAGCACCGCTTCGCGGTGACGTGGACGCCGGGCCCCGACACGGTCTGAGGGATCCTATTCGTCGAAGGGCTCCATCTCCTTCTCGACGACGGGCTCCATCTCCTTCTCGACCGCAACGTCCACCGCCTTCTTCTGCTCGGGCGTGAGCCGTTCGAAGCATGCGTCCACCCCCCGCTCGTCGGCCGTGGCGAGGCAGTCGATCACCGATCGGTCCCAGCTGTCGACCTGGCAGCGCTCGGCGACGACCCGTCCGATCGCGGTCGCCGCCTCGGTCACGTAGCGGTCGCCATCCGCTCCGACGAGCAGGATCTCCTCGATGTGCGATGCCATCGCGATGCACGGCGACGGCTCCGCCGCGACGGGTTCGGAGGGCGCCGGGCGAGACGAACCGCCGCACGCGGCGAGGTGGAGCGCCATGGCCAGCCCGAAGCCGGCGAGCGAGTTGTGCATGGAACATGGTGGCACGGTCGGCGCACGCGGCGCGCTGCCGCGATCGTGCAGATGCTGCGCCACCATCATCCCGACCGCATCGCCCCCTGAGGTAGAGTGCCGCCCATGCGCACCCCGTTCGTCGTCGGCAACTGGAAGCTGCACAAGACCATCGCCGAGTCGCTCGCCCTGGTCACCGAGCTCAAGAACCAGCTCGGCGCGCTGCGCGAGGTCGCCGTCGGCGTGGCGCCGCCGTTCACCGCGCTCAACGCCGTCGCCAAGCGGCTCGAGGACTCGAGCATCGTCGTCTCGGCGCAGGACTGCTACTGGGAGGAGAAGGGCGCGTTCACCGGCGAGGTCGCGCCCGGGATGCTGCGCGACGCCGGCTGCACGTGGGCGATCATCGGCCACAGCGAGCGCCGCCAGTTCTTCGGCGAGACCGACGAGACGGTCGGCAAGAAGGTGAAGGCCGCCCTCGCGGCCGGGCTCGGCGCCATCGCGTGCGTCGGCGAGACCCTCGCCCAGCGCGACGGCGGCACGACGTTCCAGGTCGTCGAGCAGCACCTGCGCGGCGTGTTTGCCGACGTCGGCGCGCCCGACGCCGCGCTGCTCGAGCGCATCGTGATCGCGTACGAGCCGGTGTGGGCGATCGGCACCGGCCGCACGGCGACGCCGGCGCAGGCGCAGGAGGTCCACGCGTTCATCCGGGGCTGGCTGACCGAGAACGTCAGCGCGGCGGCCTCGGCGGCCATCCGGATCCAGTACGGCGGGTCGGTGAAGCCCGACAACGCGGTGGCGCTCATGCGCGAGCCGGACATCGACGGCGCCCTGGTCGGAGGGGCCTCCTTGCAGGCGGCAGACTTCGTCGCCATCTGCCGGGCCGCCAAGCCTGCGTGATTCTTCGCGATACCTGCCTGACAGGCCAGTTGCAACGAGCCTCGCGCTAGGCTAGAAACCACCCTCCATGTCGACTCTTGTCACCATCGTGCACGTCGTCGTGTGCCTCTTCCTGATGCTCACGGTGCTGCTGCAGCAGGGCAAGGGCGGGATGGGCGGCGCGTTCGGCGGCAGCAACGCCGGCTCGGTCTTCGGTGGCGGCGGCGCCTCGACGTTCCTGCGCCGCCTGACCGCGGCCGCGGCGATCATCTTCATGCTCACGTCGATGACGCTCGCGTTCCTCGCGACGCGCGACGCGGGCGACGCGCTCGAGAAGATCTCGGCGAGCGAGGCCGCGCGCAAGCGCCGCGAGAAGGAGTCGCAGCAGAAGCTCCTCGAGGCCGCGGGCGACGCCGGCATGAGCACGATCGATCTGAGCGGCGACGGCGGCATGCCGTCGGGCATCACCATCGAGCCGACCACGCCCGGCACCGGCGACGGCACCGCCACCGGCGCGGCGCCGGCGACGGGCCCGTCGCC
>JAIOII010000524.1 GCA_019912685.1 Kofleriaceae bacterium | reverse complement strand
GCCGAGTCGCCAGCGTCGACGGGCGCGACGAGGCCGCTCTCCTCGCCGGGCGGCGTGGCGGCGGCGGGACGAGGCGCGAGCGCCATCGCCGCGACGAGCGTGGCCGTGACGACGGCTCCGGCGTTCACGACCGCGCTCCTGCCGCGACGGAGATCACGGGCGCGGGGCTCGTCGCCGGCAGCGCGAGCGCGGGTGCGGCCGGATCGAGCGCGGCGTGCCGGCGGGCGATGCCGGCGACGAGCAGCAGCCAGACGGCGATCAGGCCGACGTTGACCAGCGCGAGCTGGCGGCCGCTGGCGCCGAACGAGTGCAGGGCGACGCCGACGAGGATCGCCGACAGCATGTCGCCGAAGCGGACGAAGAAGGTGTCGACCGCCGCCTTGGCCTTGTACTTCACCGCGCGGGCCGTCGGCAGGAACAGGCTCTGCCGCACCGTGTTCTGCAGCGAGTAGTCGGTGGCGTTCTCCGCCGTCTTCGCCACGCGCACGAGGCCGAGGCCGCCGACCATCGCGACGAGCGCGTAGGCGCCGAGGGCGAGCGCCGGCAGCACGTACAGCGCGCCGCGGATCCCGATCCGCCCGATGATGCGCGACACGAGGAAGCTCTGGACGAGGAAGCTCGCCAGGTTCACCCAGAAGAAGAAGTCGGCGTAGAACGCCTTGATGACCTCGCGGCGCTCGGCCTCGCCCTCGACGTCGCGGGCGAGGTCGGCCGCGTAGCTCGAGAGCACGAACTCGCCCGTGGTGTTGACGAGGTTGGCGACGAGCGCCGCGCCCGCGATGCAGAGGAGGTAGCGGTCGCGGAGGACGAGCGCGAAGCCACCCGGCCCGCCGATCGGCTCCGCCGGCGCCGGCAGCGCGGGCCGCCGTCCCGCCTGCAGGCGATCGACGACGTTGAGGAGCGCGAGCGCGGCGGCGAGCAGCCCACCGGCGACGACGAGGAGCGGGTACGTGCCGGCCAGCCCCGCGATGCGCGGACCGGCGATGGCGCCCGCCGCGCCGCCGATCGCGACCACCGCGAACAGCCGCTTGCCCTGCTCGGCGTCGAAGACGTCGTTGGCGTACGACCAGAACTGGGCGACGAGGAAGACGCTGACGATGCCGAGCCAGACGAAGAACGCGAGCCCGATCGGCGCGCCCGCCTGGCCGAGCGCGTAGAACCCGCCGAGGCAGCCGAGCACGACGGCGTAGGACACGTTGAGGAGCCGCAGCCGCCCGACGCGATCGGCGAGCGCGCCGTAGGCCGGGATCACGGCGAGCAGGAGCAGCGCCATGAGCCCGGCGGCGTAGACCTTGAGCTCGTCGCCGCGCAGCCCGGCCATGCCGCCGGTGAGGATCAGCCCCTCGCGGACGGTCTTGAGGACGTAGTACGCGCACAGGATGAGGAACACCGACGCGATGAGCAGGAGCGCGGGCGCGCCTTCTCCCGCCCTCACCTGCGTGAACACGCGCAGCGTCCGATCGAGGCGGCTGGGAGCGATCGATCGGTGGGTCTCGGGTGCCGTCATCTCGATCGCTCGACGTGTCGGGGCGGGCCTCATTACAGCGACCCTAGAGACCGGCCCGCTCCGCTGCTTGACAGGCCCCGCCATTGGCTTGACCGGCGCCGCCAATCGCGCAGGGCTTGCATGATGCGAGCGCGAGGCTTTCTCGGGGGTTAGCGTGCAGCGTCAATCTACACTTGACACACAGTCATGAAGCGTTGAGGATGACTGACGATGTTCGCCCAGCTCCGCCGCGACGTACGCGCCCTGCTCGGTCCGCGGCCCAGCCCGCTCATCTCCCGTCCGCCGTCGCCGTACTATCCGCCGACCTCGGCGGCGGACTCGGCGGCGCGCGCGCGCACGCTCGAGATCGCGGCGGTGACGCGGGAGACCGCCGACGCGGTGACGCTCACGCTGCGCGATCCGTCGGGCGCGTCGATCGGGTTCGTGCCCGGCCAGTTCTTCACCGTGCTCGTCGCGCTGGACGACGGCGCGCCGCTGCGCCGCGCGTACTCCGCGTCGTCGTCGCACCTCGACCCGTCGCAGGTGACGATCACGGTGAAGCGCATCGCGGGCGGTCGCGTGTCGTCGCACCTCGTCGAGCACGCGGCGGTCGGGATGCGGCTGTCGATGCTCGGGCCGTCGGGCGACTTCACCCTCGCGCCGGACGCGGGCGCCGAGCGCCACGTCGTCGCGATCGCCGGCGGCAGCGGCATCACGCCGATCATGGCGATCACGCGCGCCGTGCTCGACGTCGAGCCGCGTAGCCGCGTCACGCTGCTCTACGGC
>JAIOII010000523.1 GCA_019912685.1 Kofleriaceae bacterium | reverse complement strand
GCGTCCCACCGCGGATCGAGGTCCTTCACCAGCTCGCGCCGCGCCCGCCGCGCGCGTTCTGCCCGGTGAAGGGCAGGGCGCCGGTCACCATCTGGTAGGCGACGACGCCGAAGCTGAAGACGTCGGTCGCGGCGGTCACCGGCTTGCCGTTCACCTGCTCGGGCGCCATGTAGGCGGGCGTGCCGATGAGCTCGCCGTCGGCGGTCAGCGCCGCGTCGCCGGTGTCGTCGGCCGCGCGCGCGATGCCGAAGTCCGTGACCACGGCGCGGAGCGTGCCGCCGCGGCGGACGAGCATGACGTTGTGTGGCTTGAAGTCGCGATGGATGACGCCGGCCGCGTGCGCGGCGTCGAGCGCCGCGGCCAGGTCGGCGAGGATCGGCCGCGCCTCGACGACGGACATCGGGCCGCGCTCGAGCCGCGCCGAGAGCGGTTCACCCGCGAGCAGCTCCATGGTCAGGAACGAGAGCCCGCCGTGGCGGCCGGCGTCGTGAATCCGGCACACGTTGGGATGGCTGACCTTGCGGGCCAGCTGGATCTCCCGGACGAAGCGCTCGTGCGCCATGCCGCTGCGGAGCGTCTTGAGGGCGACCGGACCGTCGAGGAGACGATCGTGAGCCTCGTACACCGCGCCCATGCCGCCGCGCGCCAGGAAGCGCACGATCGTCCATCGCTCGGCGACGATCGTGCCACCGGCGAGCTCGCCGTCGCCGGGCGCGCCGCTCGCCGGCGTCGTGTTCGCCAGCGCCGCGAGGGTGGAGTCGTCGCTCACGACACCATCCTACTGCTAGAGTCGTCGCTCGATGAAGCTCGCGTCCTCGCATGACCCCGGACCGCGCGGGCGGTTCGGCCCGTTCGGCGGCCAGTACGTCGCCGAGACCTTGATGCCGGCCTTGACCGAGCTCGAGGCGGCGTGGCGAGTGGCGCGCGTCGACGAGGCGTTCGGCGACGAGGTGACGCGCCTCCTGCGCGACTACGTCGGCCGCCCGTCCCTGCTCACGCGCGCCGATCGCCTGAGCGCGGAGGTCGGCGCGCGCGTCTACCTGAAGCGCGAGGACCTGAACCACACCGGCGCGCACAAGATCAACAACTGCATCGGGCAGGCGCTGCTCGCGCGGCGCATGGGCAAGCGGCGCATCATCGCCGAGACCGGCGCTGGCCAGCACGGCGTCGCCACGGCGACGGTGGCGGCGCTCCTCGGGCTGCCGTGCGTCGTCTACATGGGCGCCGAGGACGTCGCGCGCCAGTCGCTCAACGTCTTCCGCATGAAGCTGCTCGGCGCGACGGTCGTGCCGGTCGAGAGCGGCACGCGCACGCTCAAGGACGCGATGAACGAGGCGCTGCGCGACTGGGTGACCAACGTCGCCGACACCTTCTACATCATCGGCTCGGTCGCCGGCCCGCACCCGTACCCGTGGATGGTGCGCGAGCTGCAGTCGGTGATCGGGACGGAGGCGCGCCAGCAGATCCTCTCCGCCGAGGGCCGGCTCCCCGACGCGGTCGTCGCGTGCGTCGGCGGCGGCTCGAACGCCGCCGGCATCTTCGCCGGCTTTGTCGACGACGCGTCCGTGCAGCTCCACGGCGTCGAGGCCGCCGGCGACGGCGTGCCCACCGGGCGCCACGCCGCGACCCTCGGCGCCGGCCGCGTCGGCGTCCTCCACGGCTCGAAGTCGTACGTGCTGACGTACACGGAGCCGCCGCGGGTCGGGCAGATCGCCGAGGCGCACTCGGTGTCGGCGGGCCTCGACTATCCCGGCGTCGGCCCCGAGCATGCGTGGTGGATGGAGAGCGGACGCGTGCGGTACCAGTCGCGCACCGACGACGAGGCCCTCGCCGCGCTCGCCCAGCTGGCGAAGGCGGAGGGCATCCTCTGCGCCCTCGAGACGGCGCACGCGATCGCGGCCTTGCCGTCGGTCGCCGCGGCGGTCGGCAAGGGCAAGGACGGCCTCATCATCGCGTGCCTCTCGGGCCGCGGTGACAAGGACATGATCACGGTCGCGAAGCGCCTGGGAGTGTCACTATGAGCGCGCCAGGGCAACGCATCCGCGCGCGCCTCGCCGGCTGCAAGGCCGAGCGGCGCGCCGCGCTCGTCGTCTACTTCACGGCCGGCGATCCCCGCGGCTCCGTCGACGAGACCGTCGCCATCGTGCGGGCCGCCGCGGCGGCGGGCGCCGACGTCATCGAGCTCGGCGTGCCGTTCTCGGATCCCAGCGCCGACGGCGCCGCGATCCAGCGCGGCATGGAG
>JAIOII010000522.1 GCA_019912685.1 Kofleriaceae bacterium | reverse complement strand
GCGCTCGATCAGGCGCGCCGAGCCCGAGCCGTCGCCGTCGCGGCTGCCGTCGGCGCCGATCGTGCGCTCCTGCGTGACGTCGTGGCGGCTGTCGCCGTCGAGCGTGCCGAGCGCCGCGTCGAAGACCGGCACGCTCTCCTCGGCGGAGGTGGGCGCCGCCTCGTACACCGTCGCCTCGAAGTCGTCGTCGGCGCCCTCGCTGGTGAGCGAGACGTTGGCGCGGTCCGACGGGGCCTCGATCTCGTGGCTGCCGGTCCCGCTCTCGACGAAGCGCCCCTTCCACTCCGGCTGGGCCGCCAGCTGCGCGTAGGCGCCGCGGATCGCGCGCCGCGCGCCCGAGGCGGTGAACTCCCGTCGCACGCGCTCGTACCCGTTCTGGGCGAGCCGCTCGCGCAGGCTCACGTCCTCGAGGAGGCGGCGCAGCTTGCGGCCGAGGTCGGTCGGATCGCCGGGCTGGAACAGAAGGCCTTCCCGGCCGTGATCGACGAGCATGGCGACCGTGCCCCGGCGCGGCGCGACGACGGCCTTCCGGCACGCCATGTACTCGAGCAGCTTCGTCGGGTAGAGCGCGTACGGGCGCGGC
This sequence comes from Kofleriaceae bacterium, assembly GCA_019912685.1. Lineage (GTDB taxonomy): Bacteria > Myxococcota_A > Polyangia > Haliangiales > Haliangiaceae > UBA2376. Next base: position 3,122 of record JAIOII010000522.1, on the reverse strand, counting down.
GTGAGATCCGCCGCCGACGGGGCGACGCAGACCGCGGCCGCGGCGACGAGGCCCGGCATCGCCTCGTGATCGATCGACGGCTTCACGACGACGCGCGCGCCGAGGCCGAGCTCGCTGATGCCGCCGCGCAGGGTGTCGTCGAAGCCGGGCGCGACCGGTCCGACGAGCACCAGGCGCGCGGCGGTCTCGCGCACGACGTCGACCATCGCGCGCAGGAGCACGCGCACGCCGTGGCCGGGGGCGAGCGGCCCGGCGTAGAGCACGATCGGCGGCCCGCCGTCGTCGGGCGCGTCCTCCCAGTCGAAGCGATCGACGTCGACGCCCGGCGGCGAGAGCACGACGCGCTCGGGGCGGCCGCGGCTCGCCGCGTAGCGCCGCGCCGGCTCCGACGGGACGAGCACGAGGTCGGCGCGCAGGAGGCACGCCTCCTCGTCGCGGTCGAGCTCGGCGACGAGCTCCGGCTCGTAGAGCCCGCGCTCGGTCATCGGCGCCCGCGTGAGATCGAACACCATGGCGTAGCCGAAGCGGTCCTTGCCCTCGAGCACGGGCATGCCGCTCCAGCCGTCGCGGCAGTGGACGACGTCGTAGTCGGCGCCCTCGAGCTGCCGGCGCAGCGCGCGCTGGAACGCCTGCACCTGCGCCGAGAGATCGGCGTCGTGCGTCGGCACGCGGAGCAGGCGGCCGTTTCCCTGGCGCTCGACGTACGGCTGGTCGCCGTCGCGGACGACGAGGAGATCGACGGTATGACCAGGCGCGAGCGCGCGGACGACGTGGCGGAGCTGCACGCCGGCGCGCGTCGGTCCGGGGACCGCGCAGAAGCCGGTGATCAGGACGCGCGCCACGACGACCATGCTCGGGCACCGCGGGCCCCGCATCAAGGGCCCAGCCGCCGCGTCGATCGTGGCGTCAATCCCCGGATCGCTTGCTTGAATTATCGATCGCGCTGGAGTACATCCGCTCGACGATGATCCGGCTCGTGGCTTTCCTTCGCGATCACGTCTTCGTCGACTTCCAGGGCGAGCTGACGCTCGAAAAGGTTCGCGAGCTGCTCGCGGGTGACGAGAGCCGTGACGCCAAGCTGCTCCTCGCGCGCATCACGCGCGACGGAGGCACCAACGACATGATGGTCGCGCTCGCCGACTGCCTGCTCGAGGTCGTCCAGAAGGCGCTCTCGGACGAGGTCATGAAGGAGCAGCTCCGCGCGTACATCGAGGCGTAGTGCTACGCTTGGCGCATGCCGACCACCTCGCCGGTCCCTGACTCCAAGCTCCCGGTCGCCATCTCGTTCGCCCTCGTCGCCGTGGGCCTGGTGATCGGCCTGCTCGGCGGCTTCACCGAGGGCTCGATCGCCGGCGGCATCATCGCCGCGTGCGGCGTCATCCCGGCGATGGTCGGGCTGTGGAAGGGCATCCAGCAGGAGTCGCAGGGCACGCTGGCCCTGTCGGTCGTGGCCGTGCTCGTGTCGCTCGGCGTCGGCGGCCTGCTGATCATCCTGCGCATCATCGACTGGATCCGCTGATGCGGCCGGCGAGCGCCGCGCTCGCGGCGATGCTCGTCGTCGGCGTGGTCGCCGGCGTGGCGGCGGCCGAGCCGCGCAAGCTCGTCCACACCAGCAAGGCGATGGGCACGTCGGTCCAGATCACGATCTGGAGCGACGACGAGGCGGCCGCGGCGGAGGGCGCCAAGGCGGTGTTCGCCGAGATGAACCGGCTCGACCGCCTGATGACGACGTGGACGCCCGACAGCGAGGTGTCGCAGATCAACGCGGGCGCGGGGACGAAGGCGGTGAAGGTGTCGGACGAGACGTTCACCGTGATCGCGCGGGCGGTCGAGATCTCGAAGGCCTCCAGGGGCCTCTTCGACATCACGGTCGGCGCCTACGGCGGCCTGTGGAAGTTCGACGAGGACATGGACGGCACGCTGCCCGACGCCAAGGACGTCGCCGCCAGGAAGAAGCTCGTCAACTGGAAGGACATCGTCCTCGACAAGCGGCGGCGCACCGTGAAGCTGCGGAAGAAGGGCATGCGGATCACGCTCGGCGGCATCGCGAAGGGCTACGCCGTCGACCGGGCGGCGCAGACGCTCGTCGAGGCCGGGCTGTCCGACTTCATCCTCCAGGTCGGCGGCGACATGTACGTTTCGGGGCACAAGGGCGCGGCGCCGTGGGTCGTCGGCATCCGTGATCCGCGGGGCCCGCGCGACCAGAGCTTCGCGGTGGCGCCGGTCGAGGACCACGCGTTCTCGACGAGCGGTGACTACGAGCGCGGGTTCGTGAAGGACGGCGTGCGCTACCACCACATCCTCGACCCGCGGACGGCGCAGCCGGCGCGCGCGACGCGCTCGGTGACGGTGTACGCCAGGGACGCGTTCACGGCCGACGCGTGGTCGAAGGTGCTGTTCATCATGGGCGCCAAGGCGGCGATGCCGCTGGTCGAGAAGCTCCCGGACTTCGAGGCGGTCTTCGTCGACGCCGACAACACCGTGCACATCTCGAGCGGCCTCCGGGACAAGCTGAAGATCCTGACCCCGCCGACTCCCGGTATCTGAGCTGCGCCCGGACCCGAACCGCCGGGACGTTGTCCGACGATCATGCGCGCACTCGCGATCGTGGCGATCATGGGGCTGGGGCTGGGGCTGGTGACGGCGGCGGCGGCGGACGGGACGACGCTCGAAGGTCGCATGGAGACGGCGCAGGCCGCGGAGAAGCACGCGACGGAGTCGAGGGATCCGGAGGCGTTCCAGGTGTGCGGGCAGGCGTACGTCGAGGTCGCGAAGGCGGCGCGGACGGAGCGGCCGGAGTGGGTGGCGATGGCGCTCTACAACGCCGGCGTGTGCTTCGAGCACGCTCGCTCGGTGACGGCGGCGGTGGCGATGTACCGGCAGCTCGAGGCGGAGCTCCCCCGGGACCCGCTGGTCCAGCGCGCGCACGCGCGGCGGGCGCAGCTCTACCTCGCCATCGCCTGGTACGCGGAGGCCGCGAAGGAGCTCGAAGCGTACGCGACGAAGTGGGCGGGCGAGCGCGACGCGAGCGACGCGCTCGAGAACGCGGTGCGGCTGCGCGCGGCGCTCGGCGACGATGATGCCGCGCGCAGGAACGCGGAGCGCTGGGTCAAGCTGTACGC
>JAIOII010000521.1 GCA_019912685.1 Kofleriaceae bacterium | reverse complement strand
AGTAGAAGGCGCCCAGCACGTTGATGCTGAACATGCGCCGCAGGCGCTCGCCGTGCATCTCGTCCACGCGGGCAGGGCGGTCCACCACGCCCGCGTTGTTCACCAGTGCCGTGAGGCGCCCCAGGCGGTGGTCCACGGTCTCGAACAGAGTCACTACGTCGGCCTCCACCGCCACATCGGCCTGCACGGCGATGGCGCGCCCGCCGGACGTCCCGGCCCGCTGAAGCAGGAGGGCGACGGCAAGAGCCCCGCCGGCATCTTCGCGCTCGGCCCCGCGTTCGGCTACGCGCCCGCCGCGCCCGCCGGCGCGCGCATCCCGTACACGCCGGTCGACGCGCGCTGGCGCTGCGTCGACGATCCGACGTCCGCCGTCTACAACCGCATCCTCGACGAGCGCACGGTCACGCGCGACTGGTCGTCGGCGGAGGACATGCGCCGCGCCGACGCGCTCTACGCCTGGGTCGTCGAGGTCGGCCACAACCGCGCCGCGGTCCCCGGCGGCGGCAGCTGCATCTTCCTCCACGTCTGGGGCGGCCCCGGCGATCCCACCGTCGGCTGCACCGCGATGGATCACGACGTCCTCGCGTCCCTGCTCACGACGCTCGACCCGGCCGCGAACCCGGTGCTCGTGCAGCTCCCGGCCGCCGAGTACGACGCCCTCGCGCCCACCTGGCGCCTCCCCGCCCGTTAGCTAGCTACCGCAGCACCCTCGCCATGCCCGCGATCAGCTCCTCGCGCGAGAACGGCTTGTCGAGCGTCACGGCGACCGACTGCGCCGCCGCGTGGTCGGCGTAGCCCGTCATCAGCAGCACCGGCACCGGCGGCACCATCGCCGCCAGCTCGCGCGCGAGCTCGAGCCCGCCCATGCGCGGCATGGTGACGTCGCTGATCACCAGCTCGTACGGTCCGTGGTCGCGCACGCGATCGAGCGCGTCGCGGCCGTCGATGGCGGTGTCGACCTGGTGCCCCTCGCCCTCGAGCAGCATCGCGAGCGCTTCGCGCACGGCCCGGAGATCCTCGACGAGCAGGATGCGCAGCGGCGCGAGCGCGCTCGCGACCGCCGGGACGCGCATGCCCCCGCTCTTCCCCTGCATGCCGGACAGGGGCAGGAGCATCTCGACCGTGGTCCCGCGCCCGACCACGCTCTCGATGTGCACCGCGCCACCGTGTTGCCGCGTCGTGCCGAGCACGGCGGCCAGCCCGAGCCCGGTCCCGCGGTCCATCGTCTTGGTCGTGAAGTAGGGCTCGAACACGTGCGGCAGGTGCTCGGGCGCGATGCCGACGCCCGTGTCGCTCACCGCCAGTCGCGCGTACCGGCCCGGCGGCAGCCGGCCCTCGAGCCGTGCGTCGCCCTCGGCCAGGTCACGCTCGTCGAGCTCGACGGTCAGCTTCCCGCCGCCGGCCATCGCGTCGCGCGCGTTGACCAGGAGGTTCATGAGCGCGCCGTCGATCTGCGTCGCGTCGCCCTGCACCATCGGCCGCCCGTTCACGACGACCTCGATCTGCACCGTCGGCTCGACGACGCGCTCGAAGAGCGCGCGCACGGTCTCGACGCGCTCCGCCAGGTCGAGCCGCTCCGGCCGGTACGGGTGCTTGCGCGCGAACGCGAGCAGCTGGCGCACGAGCCCCGCGCAGCGCTCGAGCGCGACGTTCATCGTGTCGAGGTCGCGCGGGCGCGGGGGGCCGCCGTTGAGCCGCATCAGGTCGAGCTGCGCGGACAGGACGGTGAGGTAGTTGTTGAAGTCGTGCGCGATCCCGGCCGCGAGCGCGCCCACCGCCTCGGTGCGCGCGACGTGGCGCAGCTCCTGCTCCATCTCCACGCGCGCGGTGACGTCCTGGCTGATGCCGACGATGCACGGCCCCTCGGGGCGCTGCACCAGCCGCGAGATCGACTCCAGGTAGATCGTCTTGCCATCCGCGGGACGGATCCAGCGCACCAGGAGCGGCGGAACCGGCTCACCCGCCGCGATGCGTACGATCCATTCCTTTCGGCGCGCCCGGTCTTCCGCGTGCAGGAGCTCCTCGGTGAACGACCCGTCGATGGCCGTGCCCGGCGCCACGCCGAGCAACCGGTAGAGCTCGTCCGACCATTCGAGGCGGCCCTCGTTCATGTGATACGAGTAGCTGCCGATGCCGGCCGCGCGCTGCGTGTCGGCGAGGAGCGCGTTCACCTGCGCCAGCCGCTCGTTGGCCAGGTGGCTCTCGGTGACGCGGACGAGCGTGCCGATCAGGCGGGTCACGTTCCCGTCGGCGTCGCGTTCGACCCGCGAGGGACCGATCACCCAGTCGAAGCTGCCGTCGGGACGCACGATGCGATAGGGGAACGTCTCGACCGTGCCGCGCGTCACCACCGCCTTCGCGGCCATGATCACGCGCGCGCGGTCGTCGGGATGGACGCGCTCGTAATACATCTCCGGCACCGCCGGGATCGCGGGATCGATCCCCAGGAGGCGGTAGAAGCCGCGCGACCACGCGATCGTCTGGCCCAGCACCCACGTGAAGGTGCCGAGGCCGACGACCTCCTCGATCACGTCGATCAGCTCGGCGCGTTCCGTCGCCGACATCGGCGCTGCAGTGACCACGACC
>JAIOII010000520.1 GCA_019912685.1 Kofleriaceae bacterium | reverse complement strand
CGACCTCGTGTTCCTCGACGTGAACATGCCCGCCGGCGGCGCGTACGACCTGCTCGGCGACGTGCGCCAGCAGGCGCCGGCGCCGAAGATCGTGATCATGAGCGGCTACTCGGAGAGCTTCACGGCCAAGCCGGGCGCGCTGTCGACGGTGATCGAGCCCTGCAGCTGGCTCACGATGCCGAGCACCGCGGACAGGCCCAGGCCGTGCCCGGTCGGCTTCGTCGTGAAGAACGGATCGAAGATCTTCTCGCGCGTCGCCGCGTCCATGCCGTGGCCGTCGTCGACCACCTCGAGCACCCACGCCCCCGCGCCCGACCGGTCGACGTGCGTGCGCACGGTGATGTTGCCGCCGCCGGGGGACAGCGCGTCGGACGCGTTGATCACCAGGTTCATCACCAGCTGGCGCAGGTGCGTCGAGTCCGCCTCGATCACCGCGCCGGCGCCGCCGAGCTCGAGCGTCAGCTTGCCGTCCCGCCGGATGCTGCGCTTGAGCAGCGCCGTCAGCTCCTGGACGAGCGCGTCGAGGTCGACCTTCTCGATCACGAGGCGCCCGCGCCCGGCGTACGCGAGCAGCTGCCGCGTCAGCTCCGACATGCGCTGCGCCGCGGTCTCGATCTGCTCGAGCGCGTCGCGTGCCGGCGGCGGCAGCCCCGGCTCCTCCCTCGCGAGCGTCGCCTCCGCGACCACCGCCATCAGCATGTTGTTGAAGTCGTGCGCGATGCCGCCGGCGAGCAGCCCGAGGCCCTCGAGCTTCTGCGCCGCGACCAGCCGCTCGTCGACGATCGTCGACGCGGACGGCGGCCTGGCCACCGGTCGGTCGATGCGATCGGTGACGTCGAGCAGCGCGCCCTCCGCCCGCAGCGGCGTGCCCTGGGCGTCACGGGCCGTGACCGCGCCGCGCACGAGGGCCAGCCCCCAGCGGTTGTCCGGCCGCTGCACGCGCACCTCGAGCTGGAAGCGGCCGCGCTTGCCGGCCCGCACCTCGTCCATCGCGGCCGCGAGGCGCGGCCGATCGTCGGCGTGGACGAGCGGAACGAGGTCGCCAGCGCGTGCCGTCAGTACGGCCCCGCCCGGGACCTCCCAGGTCCACGTGTCGTCCGCGAAGGCCTCCCCCATCGTCCCTACAATTGAACACCCTCGAGCTCGTCGCCGCCACCCTCGGCCTCGTCGGACTCCGCGTCTTCTTCCGCCCCCACTCCCGCGTCCGTCTCCTCCTCGTTGCCGAAGTAGTACTCGTCGTCGGTCTGCTCGTCGAGCTTCGCCTTCTCGGCGTCGGCCTGGTCCTTCGCCTCCTCGCTGATCGCGCCGAGGTCGTGCCCGCCCTCGGGCCCGGCGTTCACCCGCTTCGAGTCCCACGGGAACGCCTCGTAGAACGCGACGCCGCGCTGGGCGTTGATGAGGCCCTTCGAGCAGGTCGGCACGAACATGAAGACGAAGAGCGCCGCCGTCGTGAGCGCGAGGCCCGGCAAGATCGCGCGGGACACCTGGCCGAAGGGCTTCTTGAACAGCGCGGCCGCGACGAAGAGGTTGGTCGCGACCGGCGGCGCCAGGTACCCGATCTCCATGTTGACGACGAACACGACGCCGAAGTGGATGGGATCGATGCCGTAGGTCGTGACTGCGATCGGCGCGAGGATCGGCGCGAACACGAGCGTCGCGCTCACCGAGTCCATCAGCGCGCCGACGACGATGAGGAAGACGTTGACGATGATGAGGAACGCGATCGGGCCGATGTTGTTGTCGGTGAGGAGCGACGTGATCTTCTGCTCGAGCCCGACCTCGGGGATGAGCTTGTTGATGCCGAACGTGAACGCGATGATGAGGATGAGCATCCCCATGAGCCGCCCGGCGTTGGCGAGCGCGAGCACGACCTTCTTCGGCGTGAGCTCGCGATGGATGACCGTGGTGACGACGAGCGCGTAGATGAACGCGACGGCGCCGGCCTTGAACGGCGGGAACTTGCCGGTGTAGATGCCGGCGACGACGATCACCGGCAGCGCCATCGCCCAGATGCCCTCGCGCAGCGCGTTGCCGAACGCCACCGGATCGAACTTCTCGCGCGTGCCGTGCTTGAGGCCGGTGAGGAACGAGTACAGGCACAGGACCAGGGCGACGCCGAGCGCGGGCAGGAACGACGCGATGAACATGTCCTGGCCCTCGACCTGCGCCTTGCCCGCCGTGGAGACGGCGAGCGCGTAGATCATGAGGATGAGCGACGGCATCACCAGGCAGCCGAGCGAGCCGGCGGTCATCACCAGGCCGAGCGAGAAGTTCTCGGGATAGCCGGCGCGCACCATCGCCGGGAACATGATCGAGCCGACCGCGATGAGCGTGACCGGCGAGCTGCCGGTGATCGCGGCGAACACCATGCATGCGGCGACCGACGCGATGCCGAGCCCGCCCGGCATCCAGCCGAGCGCCGTGCGCGCCACGTCGACGAGGCGCCGCGCCATGCCGCCCTCGGTCATGATCGCGCCCGACGCGATGAACAGCGGGATGGCGAGGAACTGATCCTTGCCCATGAGCGTCTCGAACGGGTTGATGAGCTTCCCGCCGAGGTCGCCGAACGAGTGGATCGTGTTGGTGAAGTCGATGAACGCCGCGCCGGTGCCGGCGCCGACGATGACGAACAGCGGCGCGCCGATGAGCGCGAGCACGATGATGACGAGGAGCACGATCATGTCGGCAGCCTCTCTTCCATCGGCTCGGCCTTCTTGGTGCCCAGGGTCACCGCCTGGGCGAGGAAGCGCACCGCCATCGCGCCGAACGCGTAGGGCACGACCAGGAACGCCTGCCACAGCGCGAGCCAGTCGGTGTCCTCGATCCTCACGCCGAGGTCCTTCTGCGACACCACCAGGTCGATCGACAGGAGCAGCGCCGCGAAGCAGAACGCCGACGTCACCCCGTGCGCGACCGCCTTCACGACGTGCAGGAGCTTCTCGGGCCAGAGCTTCTCGCCCATCTCGAGCGACAGGTGCGACCGCTCGTAGGTCGCCATCGACGCGCCGAGCAGCGCCACCCAGATCATCATCACCAGCGCGAGCTTCTGGATCATGATCGAGTGGCCCTCGAGCAGCCAGATCGCCGCGAACACGCCGCCGATGACGACGGCGGTCGCGCCGGCGGCGATCGCCAGCGCCACGCCGTAGCTCCAGCGCGGCTCGCCGTCCTTCACGGCGCGCGTGCGCACCGCGATCAAGCAGACGACGAAGAGGATCGCGACGTCCGTCCACTCGCGCCGCGTGGTGAACGCCTCGGACAGCACCGAGCCGAACACCAGGAGCGCCATGAACAGGAACACCAGCCCGCACAGCCAGCGTTCGCCGAGATACCAGTAATGATCGAGGCGGCGGATCGCCGGGAAGGTCGGCGTCCACGCCCCCGCAGACGGCTCGGGCTCTGTCACCGCGCCGATGGTAACCGAAACTGTCGAGCGCGACGCTACTTCTTGGCCTTCGACCGGTACTCGGCGAGGCCCTTCTCGATCAGCTCGACGGTCGCCTTCACGGCGGCCGACTTGCCCTTGACCCGGTCGCGGACGCCCGCCGTCTTCTTGACGAACGCCGCGCGCTCGGCCGCGCTGAGCGTGTCGATCTTGACCTTGCTCTTCTTGATGATGTCGACGAGCTTCGGGTTCATCTTGCGGATCGCGGCGCGGCCGGTGCGGACGATCTTGCGGCCCTCGTCGATGACGATCGCCTGGAGATCGGGCGGCAGCTTGTCGAACCACGCCTTGTTGAAGGCGATGACCGCGGGCTGGTAGATGTGCGCCGACAGCGTCATGTGCGTGATCGACGACTGCCACGAGCCGGCGACCGTGTAGAGCAACGCCTGGTCGAAGCCCTGGACCGAGCCGGTCTTGAGCGCGGTGGTCACCTCGGTGGTCGGGATCGCCTCGGCCGACGCCTCGAGGGCCTTCCACATCTCGATGTGCGGGAAGCTCTCTTGCGAGCGCATCTTCTTGTTCTTGAGGTCGCCGGGGGTCTTGATCGGGAAGTTCGCGCCGAAGTGACGGAACCCGTTCTCGCTCCACATCACGAGCACGAGGCCCTTCTTCTTGAACGCCTCCTCCATCGGCGCGAGGAGGTGCTTGTCCATCACGTAGTCGGCCTCGTTGGCGTTGTTGAAGAGGAAGGGGATCTCGATCGCCATCAGCTCCTCGACCAGGCTCGCGACGGCGCCGGTCGACGCGCCGACACCCGAGATCTCGCCGCGCGCCGTCATGCGCACGGTCTCGTTCTCGTCGCCCATCGTGCCGCCCAGGAAGACGCGGACCTTGATCCGGCCCTTGGACGCCTTCTCGACCGCACCCTTGTAGTCCTTGAGCAGCTGGGCCCACGGCGTCTTGTCGGGCGCGACGGTGGCGATCTTGAGCTCGAAGCTGTCCTGGGCGGCGGCCGGGCGGGCGGTCAAGAGCCCCACGAGGGCGACGGCGGCGGCGGCCAGGAGCGAGCGGCGGGTCAGGGTCTGCGTCATGGCGTCTCCTCGGATTCCAGCGAAGGTAGGCAGGGCCGGCCGGGACCGTAGAACTTGGAGGTGAGATCCGTCAACCGCCTTACCTGTGCCGCGTTCGACGTGGCAGCGCGCGGCATATTCGCCGGGACGCTTGCAGAAGCGCCGGGTTCAGTCGAAAATCGTCAGACGTTTCGAGGCCTCCGGCCTCCAATTCCATGAGGCAACCGTGAAGCTCGATGCGGTGATGGTGACCGACGTCGGGGTCGTCCGCGACCACAACGAGGACTCGGCCCATGTCGACCCGCTGCAACGGTTCTTCATCGTTGCGGATGGCATGGGCGGGCACGCCGCCGGCGAGGTGGCTAGCGCGATGGCGGTGGAGACCGTCAAGACCACGCTGGAGAGCGCCACCAGCATCATCGACGGCTTCTCCGCCCGTCCCACCGACAACGCCCGCCGGGCGCTGGTCCAGCTGCTGCAGAGCGCGGTCCTCGCGGCGCACCAGGCGGTCTACCAGCGCGGCTCCAAGGAGAGCGACAAGGCCGGCATGGGCACCACGCTGGACGTGCTGCTCATCGCGGGTCAGGAGGCGTTCGTCGCCCATGTCGGCGACAGCCGCACCTACCTCATCCGCGACGGCAAGGCCGCGCAGCTGACCACCGACCACACGGTGGCCGAGGTGCTCGTCATCGAGGGCAAGCTGACGATCGAGGAGGCGCTGGTCTCGCCGTACCGGACGGTCCTGGTGAACGCGATCGGCGTGGCGGCGGACGTCGGCGTCGAGATGGCGCACCTGCAGCTCAAGAAGGGCGACCGCCTCCTCCTGTGCTCGGACGGCCTGCACGACTACTTCCTGGCCGAGCAGGAGATCGCCGACATGATCACGGCGGGCGAGGGGCGCAGCGGGCTCGGCAACATGGTCGAGCTCGCCAAGGAGCGCGGCGGCCACGACAACATCACCGGGGTGGCCGTCACGATCGTCGATCTCGGTGAAGGCATCCCGGCCGTCGTCGAGACCGATCAGACCCAGCCCGTCGAGGTGCCGCTGGCGCCCGGCCAGACCGGCTGGAACGATGACGAGCGCACCGAGAACATCGCGCCCAAGGACATCGAGAAGCTCGGCGACGCGCCGCCCGTACCTCGCGGCGGCAGACCCGACGAGGCGACGCGCCCGACCGCGCCGATGTCGGCGGTGCAGCCGCCGGAGATGAAGGACGTCAAGGACGCCAAGGACGCCAAGGACGCCAAGGACGAGAAGCCGACGGGCACGGAGACCACCGATCCCAGCCTGAACGTCGCCGCGATCGACAAGGCGATCGCGGCGCGGCTCGGGAACGAGGACAACACCGAGCCGGCGCTCGACGCGTCGCTGGTGAAGGCCGCGCTCGCGCGCGCCCGCGCGCTGCATGGCGGCGTCATCGGCGGCGAGGCGTCGGGCCAGGGCCAGGGCAAGGGCAAGAGCGGTGGCGCCGTCGGTGACCGCGGCGTCGGCGGCAACGATCCGACGCTGCCTCCGATGCCGGCCGTCAATCCGCGCGCGCTGACCGAGCCGCCGCCGATGGGCGCGCCCGATGACGACAAGACCGTCGAGCAGAAGCTCCGCCCGAAGGAGCCGGACGGCGACGGGACCGACGAGACCGCCCCCTTGCCCCGCGTCGAAGGCGACAAGGTCGGCTGACGTGGTCCGCCGCCTGGTCCCGCTCGCGGTCGTCGTCCTCGTCGCCGCAGCCGGGCTCCGCGACGCGCGCGCGCAGGCCGCGCCCGACGCCGAGATCAAGGCGGCGTTCACCGCCTTCGTCGACGGCGTCGCCGCGGGCAAGCCGCTGCCCGCCTCGGTCGAGCTCTTCACGCCGCCGGGACACGACGGCGGCGAGCCGCTCCCCGACGATCTCGCGCCGATCCGGAAGCTCCTCGACCGGCCCAGGGTGAAGGTGCGCGCGCTCGTGGTCTCGCCGGGCAAGACGGCGGCGTGGATCGCCGCCGAGATCACGGCGAAGGTCCCGCGCGACGGGAAGCCGAAGAAGGAGTCGCTGCGCGCCAGCGCCTTCCTGGTGAAGGACGGCGGCGCGTGGGCCGTGCGCGCCACGCACTGGTCGGCGGGCGTGAAGAACGTCGTCGACGACGGCTGCGGCGCCCTCCACTTCGAGTGGGAGATCGAGCGCGGCGTGCCGGCCAGGGCGGAGGCGCCGGTCAAGGCGGTGCTCGACGCCTTCGCCAGCTACGAGGAGCCGAAACCCCTCGTCGGCCTCCTCTCCGACGAGCGCCGTGCGTTCGTCTTCGGCAGCGCGCCGCGCGAGACGTTCGCCGGCGGCGCCAGGATCAAGTCGCTCTTCGCGAACTGGGACGTGAGGCTCCTCTACTGGGACCAGGACCGGCCCGGCCTTCCCGCGCGCGCCGGCCTCGCCCCCGGCGGCGATCTCCTCTGGATGACGGCGGCGACCACCGTCACCCGGATGTGCACCTCCTACCGGAGCTTCTTCGTCCTGGCGAAGGAGCGCGCCGGCTGGCGCATCGTCCACCACCACTACTCCGAGCCGATCTCGCTCGACTGACTCGGACTCGCGCTTCGCCGTCAGAGCGCCTCGGCCTTCTCGCCCGGCATCCAGAACAGGACGGGGATGCGCGCGTGCTCGATCGCGGGCGTCTGGCGCTCGCCGGCGATGGTGAAGGTCCCATCGGGCCTCACCGTGTTGACCTTGACGAAGAACCAGTCGTCGCGGTGCGCCTGGCTCTCCGTCGTCGGATGGCGCGGCAGCTGCACGAGGACCCGGGCGCCTGACCTGAGCGTCGCCCTGGTCGCCGGGATCGTCCGGTACGCCGCGCCGGCGGAGCCGATCCGGGTGCCGCTCGCATCGACGAAGCCGCCCTTCTCGTGGCGCGCGACCGTCACCTCGGTCGACGTGTCGACGAACCACGCCCACGGCCGCAGGCAATGATCGCGCGCCGCCGAGCAGTCGGCTGGCGTCCACTCGAGGTCGGGGCCGGCGGCGACTTCGAGCGGCTGACCATCGCTCCCCACCTGGGACCACGGCTCCGAGACGCCCGTGGTCTCCGCGAGCGGCAGGAACAGCTCGTCGACGCGGACGGCGAGCTCGTCACGCTTGCGCCCGTCGAGGATCGCGACGGGACCGCCCTTCCGGTACGCGATGACGGCGACGCGCGTCGCCGACAGCCAGAACGGCTGGGTCGAGCCCTTCATGTACATCTTGCCGGCCGCGAGGTCGACGCGGTCGAGGCGGCCCATCGTCCAGGGCGCCTCCTCGGTCGCGGGCTTGCGGCTCGGATACGGCGTCGCGACGACGATGCTGCCCGGCTTCAGGTTGCGGGCGGTGGCGGGCACGGTGCGGAACATCGCCGCCTGCTCGCTACCCATCTCGTCATCGCCCGCGTAGTAGCGCCGCGGGACGTGCATCGGCGCGCGCTCGATCGCCTCGAGCGATCGCCGGTCCGGGACGAACCAGGCGCACTCGCGCACGCAGTGATCGTGGAGCGCGCTGCAGTCCGCGTCGGGGCGGCGCCCCTCCTTGCCGCCGTCGAAGACGATCGGTCGATCGCCGTCGATCGCGATCCACGGGTCCACCGGGGTCTCCAGGTACGGCGGCTGGTGGCGGTACGTGCTCGCGGCGCGGCACGTCGCCGGCGCGGGCGCGTAGCGTGGCGGGTCGCCGCTCGCGTGGCTGTGACCGACCGCGGGTGACGCCGACGCCGGCGCTGCCGACGCCGGCGCTGCCGACGCCGGGTTCCCCGAGGAACCACCCAGGTTGTAGGACGTGCCGTTCACCTTCACGCCGCAGGCGGCGACGGCGACGGCGAGGATGCCGAAAGTCTTCGTGGTGCTCATGGTCGGCTCCTTTCTCACTCGACCGCTTCGGCCTTCTCGCCGGGGTACCAGACGACGACCGGGACCCGCACGAGATCGATCGGCCAGGTGCTGTTGCTCGTCGTGAGGGCCACGTCGAGCTTCCCGTCGTCGCGGATCTTGGTCACCTTGCCGATGTCCCAGCGCAAACGGTGGGCGGCCTCCTCGCTCTCGGCTGCCCCGAGGAACACCATCGCTCCCACCTTCACGTTGGCCCGCGTCGCCGGCACCGTGCGGTAGGCGGCGACGATCCCGTCGATGCGCTCGAGGTCGTCGATCGCCTCGATGCCCTTGAACGTCTTGCCGTCCCACCGGGCGGTGAACGCGTAGCCGCTGCGGTTGTCGACCAGCCACGCCCACGGGCGCAGGCAGTGGTCGTTGGTCGACGTGCACGCGATGCTGACGGTCGCGAACGGCTGGGTATCGGTGGCGACGATCGGCTGGCCGTCCTTCACCTGCGCCCACGGGTCGCTGCTGGCGATCACCGTCTTCGGGAGGAAGAGCTCGTCGGCGCGGACCGCCAGCTCGCCGCGCTTGCGCCCGCCGAGGATCTGGACCTTGCCCTCGGCGCGCCACGACAGCACGGCGACGCGCGCGCTCGAGAGGAGGTACGGGTTCGGCGAGCCGATCATGTAGATGGTGCGGGCCTTCCAGTCGACCCGATCGAGCTGGCCCATGTGCCAGCCATCGCTCGGCGAGCCCGGCGTCGCGAGCATCCCGTCGAGCGCGACGACGACCGCGCCGCGCGTCAGCATCCGCCTGGTGGCCGGCACCGTCCGGTAGAGCGTGTCCTCCCCCATGGACGAGCCCATCACGCCGTGGAGGTTCCCGTCGCCGCGGTAGACGACGGGGCCGGTCTGCGACGGCGCCTGCTCGCGCTCGGGATCACCGAGGAACCAGACGCAGTCGCGCAGACAGTGGTCGTGCTGCGCCGAGCAGTCGGGGGCCGCTTGCCACATCCGGAAGGCCCGGTCGAGCTCGACCGGCTCGTCCCCCGACACGCCGAGCCACGGGTCGGCCGGCGACGAGAGCACCGGCGGATGATCGCCGTCGGCGCCCATCACGTAGCACTGCTTCCCGGCCTCGGCGTAGCGCGGCGGTCCGTCGCGGAGATCCTCGCTCTCGTCCTCGCCGGCGCGGGCGGCGTTCCCGCTGGGACCGGCCGCGGGGCTCGCGCCGCCGGAGCTGCTGCTCGCGCTGCTGTTGCCGCCGAGCCCGTAGGACTTGCCGTTGACCTTCACGCCGCAGGCGGCGAGGGCGACGGACAGGATGCTGATCGTCTTGATGGTGTGCATGGTCCGGCTCCTCACTTGCAGAACTTGTAGGCGTCGGACTTCTTCTCGAACTCGCGCTCGACGTCCTTCGCCTTCTTGTGGCCCTTGAAGGTCAGCTTGCGGACGCGCCACGATCCGTCCGGGTTCTCCCAGAGCTGGGTGAGGACCTTGGCCTTCGCGAGCGCCCTGGGGTCGTCGGTGGCCTTGCAGCCGGGCACGTACCAGGTGAAGCCGTCGCCGTCCGGGTCGTAGTAGACGAGCCACTCGAGCCGGTCGCCCTTGGCGCCGGCCTTGGCGTAGCGGTCGTGCGCCTTCTTCTTCCTCGCGGCGTCGGCGTCCTTGCTCTCGCCCGCCAGCGCGGCCGACGTCTTGATGAGCTCCTCGCAGAACGTGCGGGTCTGCGCGCCCGTCAGCTGCGGCTCGGGGCTCGCGATGATGACGTCCATGAAGGCGCCCTTGGCCTCGACCGCGTTCAGCGCATCGACGCACGCCTTGCCGGTCTTCACGCCCTCGGTCGACCACATCGTCGTGCCGGCCTCGCCCGGCTTCTTGTCCTTGACGATGTTGGCGTTGCTGCGCGCCTCCTTGATCGCGGGGAACGCCTCGCTGAGCAGCTTCAGGCCCGCGTACCGCGCGCACTTCTCGGGCGCCTTGCGGAGGAGGAAGCTCTCGCGCGAGAAGACCTCCTCGGTCGGGGGCACGCCGAGCGCCTTCAGCTGCGCGACGACCTCGGTGCACCGGGCCGCAGGCGCCTTGAGGTAGAGCTCGCCGTAGTTGAGGCCGTCGGTGAGGAAGCCGAACGAGTTGTTGTCGAAGCCTCCGAGCTCCTTCAGGAGCTCCTGCTTCTTCTCCTCCTCCGCCTCGTCGGCGTGAGCGGCTCCGGTGAGGGTGACGAACGGGATGATCAGGGCGAACAGATGCAGTCTCGACATGGCGTTCCTCCGACCGGGCGCGTGGTTCTTGCCGGTCTTTCTGAGCGCTCTTGTCGAAGGCCCCCCGCCGCGGTTGCGTGCCGCCTGCGCTTTTTTTGCCCTGCGTCCGATCCGCCAGGGATCGGGCGGACTTACAGCTCGATCTGGACGCCGAGCTCGACGACGCGGTTGGGCGGCAGCGCGAAGAAGTCGGTCGGTGGGCGCGCGTTCCGGCCGAGGAACGCGAACAGCAACTTGCGCCACTTCGCCATGCCCGACCGGCCGGTCGTGAGGAGCGTCTGCCGGCCGAGGTAGTAGGTCGTCGTCGCCGCGTCGGCCTCGAGCCCCTGGCGCGCGCAGCGCTTGATGATGCGCGGCACGTTGGGCGTCTGCATGAAGCCGACGCGCGCGACGACGCGCCAGAAGCCGTGGCCGAGGTCGCGCACGGTGAGCGACGCGTCGCTGCCGACCCAGGGCACGCTCTCGACGTGGATCGAGAGCAGGACGGTCTGCTGGTGCAGCACCTGGTTGTGCTTCACGTGGTGCATGAGCACGTTGGGGATGCCGCCGGGGTTGGACGTCATGAACACCGCCGTGCCGCGCACGCGGTGGAGCGCGACGGTCTCGGCGTCCTCGAGGAAGAGCTCGTCGGGCAGCGTGCCCTGGTCCATCACCTTCGACATCTCGAGGCGGCCGCGCCACCAGGTCGTCATCGCGATGAACACGACGGCGCCGAACGAGAGCGGCAGCCAGCCGCCGTGGTGGATCTTGGCGAGCGTCGACGAGAAGAACGTGAGATCGATCGCCAGGAAGAAGACGAGCATGGCGACCGACGCCAGCATCGGCTTCTTCCACAGATCCTTGCGCACGAGGAAGTAGAGGTACGACGTGATCGCCATCGTGCCGGTGACCGCCACGCCGTACGCGCCGGCGAGCGCCGTCGACGAGCCGAACAGGAGCACGGTCGCCACGCACGCGGCCATCAAGAGGTAGTTGACCTCGGGGATGTAGATCTGGCCCTCGGCCCTGGCCGACGTGTGGATGATGGTGACGCGCGGCGCGTAGCCGAGCTGCACCGCCTGGTTGGTGAGCGAGTACGCGCCGGAGATGAGCGCCTGCGACGCGATCACCGCCGCCATCGTCGCCAGCGCGACCATCGGATAGAGGAACGGCCCGCCCTTGAACATCTGGAAGAACGGGTTCGTGACCGTGTCGTAGGGCATGACGAGCATCAGCGCGCCCTGCCCGAAGTAGTTGAGCAGCAGCCCCGGGAACACGATCGTGTACCAGGCGAGCCGGATCGGCGTGCGGCCGAAGTGCCCCATGTCGGCGTAGAGCGCCTCGCCGCCGGTGATGACGAGGACGACGGAGCCGAGCAGGAGGAACCCGTGCAGGTGGTTGTTGGCGACGAACTTCACCGCGTAGACCGGGTTCACCGCCTCGAGGACCTCCGGCGCCTGCACGATCCACGTCACGCCCGCGATGCCGATCGACACGAACCACACGAGCATCACCCAGCCGAACACGCCGCCGATGCGATGAGTCCCGAAGCGCTGGACCGCGAACAGCGCGACGAGGATGCCGATCGTGATCGGGATGATCACCGGCTCGAACGACGAGGTGGCGACCTCGAGGCCCTCGACGGCGCCGAGCACGGAGATGGCCGGCGTGAGCACGCCCTCGCCGTACAGGAGCCCCGTGCCGAAGAGCGCCAGGAGGATGGGGATCGCCAGACGGTTGCGGTTCGAACCATTCCGGGTCGACGCGACCAGCGCGGCGAGCGCCTGGATGCCGCCCTCGCCCTTGTTGTCGGCGCGCAGGACGAAGGTGAGGTACTTCACGCAGATGACGAGCGTGAGCGCCCAGAACACCAGCGAGAGCACGCCGAGCACGTTGTCGTGCGTGGGCGCCGTGCCATGCGTCCCGGTCAGGCACTCCTTGATCGCGTAGAGCGGCGACGTGCCGATGTCGCCGTAGACCACCCCGAGGGCGGTCAGCGACACGCCCGCCAGCTCGCGGCGGTTGTGATAGTGGGCCCCGTGGCTCGATGCCGACGAGGTCGGGTGACGCGCGGGTTCGGACATCCACGGCGCGGCGCGCCGTGCCCTTCGGATATCACGTCACGAGCCGCGGATGTGGCCGCGCGGCAGTTGACCGCACGCGCCCGTCGCGCTATCGCTGGCGCGCACTCACCCAGGAGATTGCCCGTGAAACCGAGCGGTTGGCGTCCAGGTCCTGTCGTCGTGCTGTCGCTGGTGGCGATCGCGTCACTCGCAGCGTGCGACACCAAGCGCAACACCACCGGGGGTGGTGGCGGCGGCGCGGCCACCGCGACGGGGACCGGCACCGGGGGCGGTGAGCCCGCGACGGGCACGTTCCACGTCGGTCACTACGCCTCGCTCACCGGCTCCGAGGCGACCTTCGGCCAGTCGACCGATCAGGGCATCCGCCTCGCGATCAAGGAGCGCAACGCGGCGATCGACGCCGGCACGGTCAAGGGTCGCAAGATCAAGCTCACGACGCTCGACGACGCCGGCAAGCCGCAGGACGCCGGCAACGCGGTCACGCGGCTCATCACGCAGGACAAGGTGAACGCGCTGCTCGGCGAGGTCGCGTCGGGCCTGTCGATGGTCGGCGGCCAGATCGCGCAGCAGTACAACGTCCCGATGATCTCGCCGTCGTCGACCAACCCGCAGGTGACGCAGATCGGTGACATGGTCTTCCGCGTCTGCTTCCTCGACGACTTCCAGGGCAAGGTGATGGCCCGCTTCGCCCGCGAGGAGCTCAAGGCCGAGAAGGCCGCGATCCTCTTCGATCAGGGCCAGCCGTACTCGAAGGGCCTCGCCGACTACGCCGAGAAGTCGTTCAAGGAGATGGGCGGCAAGATCGTCACCCGCCAGGCGTACGGCTCGAGCGATCCCGACGTGTCGGCGCAGCTCTCGTCGATCAAGCAGGCGTCGCCCGACGTCATCTTCCTCCCCGGCTACTACACGCAGGCCGCCAACATCATGCGCCAGGCGCGCAAGCTCGGCATCACCGCCGCGTTCGTCGGCGGCGACGGCTGGGACTCGGACAAGCTCGAGGAGATCGGCGGCGCCGCCGTGCAGGGCAGCTACTACTCGAACCACTACTCGCCGGAGGAGGAGACTCCCGAGGTGAAGAACTTCGTGACCAAGTACAAGCAGGAGTTCGGCGCCACGCCCGACGGCCTCGCCGCCCTCGGCTACGACGCCGCCAACCTGATGTTCGCCGCGGTCGATCGCGCGCCGTCGCTCGGCGGCAAGGACCTCGCCGCCACGATCGCGACGACCAAGGACTTCGTCGGCGTCACCGGCAAGATCTCGATCGATCCCAACCGCGACGCGTCGAAGTCGGCCGTGGTCGTGAAGGTCGAGAACGGCCGGCGCGTCCCCGTGAAGCGCTACGAGCCCTGACAGCGAGCCGCGCCGGCCGTGACCAAGTTCGTCCAGGTCTTCCTCAACGGCCTGACCCTCGGTAGCCTCTACGCGCTCATCGCGCTCGGCTACACGCTGGTCTACGGGATCCTGCGCTTCATCAACTTCGCGCACTCGGACATCGTCACCTTCGGTGCGTGGTTCGCGTTCGTGTTCGCCACCGCGATCGGGTGGGCGGGCACGGACTCGCCGGCGTTCGCCATGCCGTTCATCCTCGCGATGTCGATGGCGGTGTGCGCCGCCATGGGCTTCACGATCGAGCGCCTCGCGTACCGTCCCTTGCGGCGCGCGCCGCGCCTGAACGTGCTCATCACGGCGATCGGCGTGTCCCTGCTCCTGCAGAACACCGGGCAGCTCAAGTGGGTGTTCGGCACGCAGCCGCAGGCGATGCCCAAGCTCCTGAGCGAGGAGGCGCTCTTCACGATCGCCAACGTCAAGGTGCCGGTCGTCGACGTGTGGATCGTCGTGCTCGCCTTCGTGCTCCTGTTCGTCCTCCAGTACCTCGTGTTCCAGACGCGGATGGGACAGGCGATGCGCGCCGTGTCGTTCGACGAGCGCACGGCGTCGCTCATGGGCATCAACGTCGATCGCGTGATCTCGTTCACGTTCATGATCGGCTCGGCCCTCGCGGCCGCCGGCGGGATGCTGTACGGCCTGCGCTACGGCAACCTGCTCCAGACCGCCGACTCGGTCTGGGTGCTCCTCGGCCTGAAGGCGTTCGTCGCGGCGGTGGTGGGCGGCATCGGCAACGTGCGCGGCGCGGTCGCCGGCGCGTTCCTCATCGCGTTCGTCGAGATGTTCGGCGCCGCGTACCGCTCGCCGCACATGCGCGACGTCTACGTCTTCGGCATCCTCATCGCGGTCTTGATCCTCCGGCCGGGCGGCCTGCTCGGCAAGGCGACGGTGGAGAAGGTATGAGCCCTTCGAGCGCCGCCAGGTCGCTCGCCGAGCGCGCCGCCGCGCACCGGTCGAACGTCCTCGTCGTCATCGGCAAGTCGGCGTGGCCGGTCGCCGCCGGCTTCCTCTTCGCCTACCTCATGCAGATGGTCGTGGCGCCGGGCGTGGGCGACTTCCACGGCAAGCTGATGCTCGACGTCGGCATCGCCATCATGGCGGGCCTCGCGCTCAACATCGTGAACGGCTACGCCGGCCAGTTCTCGATCGGCCACGCCGGCTTCATGGCGGTCGGCGGCTACGTCTGCGCCGGCATCGTCTACTACGGCTCGATCAAGCTCTGGGGCTCGCGCGAGATCCACGGCGGCTTCCTCGGCCCGGGCGAGCTCCTGCTCTTCGCGGGCTGCGTGATCGGCGGGCTGTTCGCGGCCGTCGCCGGCGTGCTCGTCGGCCTGCCGTCGTTGCGCCTGCGCGGCGACTACCTCGCGATCGTGACGCTCGGCTTCGGCGAGATCGTGCGCGTCCTGCTCCAGCAGACCGACGACGTCGTCCTCGATCCCAGGAAGGTCGAGGCGGCGAGCCCGTTGGAGCTGGCCGACAACCTCGGCGGCGCGCTCGGCTTCTTCGGCTCGCCGCGCTACCTCGATCCCAAGAACCCGTTCTGGATCTGGCTGTTCGTCGTCATCGTCCTCATCGTGTCGTACCGCCTCAAGTACTCGAGCAAGGGCCGGCAGCTCCTCGCCGTGCGCGAGAACGAGGTCGCCGCCGAGGCGGTCGGCGTCCCGACCACGCGCGTGAAGGTGTCGGCCTTCATCACGTCCGCGTTCTTCGCCGGCATCGGCGGCGGGCTCTACGCCCACGAGCTCGGCAACAGCTTGCGCCCCGCCGACCTCGGCTTCCAGAAGTCGATCGACCTCGTGATCATCGTGGTCCTCGGCGGCATGGGCTCGATGACCGGCGTCGTCGTCGCGGCGACGGCGCTGACCATCCTGCCCGAGCTCTTCCGCGAGTTCGCCGAGTACCGGATGATCTTCTACGCCCTCGCGCTCATCCTCATGATGATCCTGCGCCCGCAGGGCATCTTCGGGATCAAGGAGCTGTGGGAGCTCTCGATCTGGAAGCAGGTGTTCGGGCGGAGGAGGTCGTCATGACCGCGTACGCGCTCGAGGTCGAGCAGCTGTCGATCGCGTTCGGCGGCCTGAAGGCGGTGTGCGACCTGACGATCAAGGTGCCGCCGCGCGGGCTGCACGGGCTCATCGGTCCCAACGGCGCCGGCAAGACCACGGTCTTCAACCTGCTCACCGGCGTCTACCGCCCCGACAGCGGCTCGATCAAGCTCGGCGGCACGAGCGTGCTCGGGCTCAAGCCCAACGAGATCGCCAGGGCCGGCCTCGCGCGCACGTTCCAGAACATCCGGCTCTTCAGCGAGCTCGACGTCCTCGACAACGTGCGCGTCGCCGCCGCGGTGCGCGCGCGCTCGGGCCTGTTCCGCAGCCTGCTCCGCACGCCGCTCTACGTCGCCGAGGAGCAGGCCATCCTCGAGCGTTCGCGCGAGCTCCTCGAGGTGCTCGGCATCGCGCACCGCGAGCGCGAGCAGGCGAAGAGCCTGCCCTACGGCGACCAGCGCCGCCTCGAGATCGCGCGCGCGCTGGCGACCGAGCCCAAGGTGCTGCTCCTCGACGAGCCGGTCGCCGGCATGAACACGCAGGAGAAGCGGGCGATGCGCGGCCTCATCCAGTCGCTGCGCGAGCAGTTCGACGTCGCGATCCTGCTCATCGAGCACGACATGGGCCTGGTCATGGACATCTGCGAGCACATCACCGTGCTCGATCACGGCGTGACGATCGCGACCGGCAAGCCGGCCGAGGTGCAGAACGATCCGGCGGTGATCGAGGCGTACCTCGGGGTTCCGGAGGAAGAGGCGGCGGCGGCCGTCGAGGGGAGCGCGGGCTGATGGCGCTCCTCGAGATCGACGGGCTCGAGGTGCGCTACGGCGGCATCCACGCGCTGCGCGGCGTGTCGTTCTCGGTCGACGAGGGCCAGATCGTCGCGCTCATCGGCGCCAACGGGGCCGGCAAGACCACGACCTTGCGCGCGATCTCCGGCCTCCTGCGCCCGAGCAAGGGCAAGGTCCGGTTCGGCGGCAAGGACATCACGGGGATGCCGGCGCACAGGATCGTCGCGCTCGGGCTGTCGCACGCGCCCGAGGGCCGGGGCATCTTCGCCAACCTCACCGTCGACGAGAACCTCCAGCTCGGCGGCTACCTGCGCACCGACAAGGCCGCGGTCGCCAAGGATCGCGACCACGCGCTCTCGCTGTTCCCGCGCCTGCGCGAGCGCCTGCAGCAGAACGCGGGCACGCTGTCGGGCGGCGAGCAGCAGATGCTCGCGATCGCCCGCGCGCTCCTCGCCCGGCCCAGGCTCCTGCTCCTCGACGAGCCGTCGCTCGGCCTCGCGCCGCAGATCGTCCAGCTCATCTTCAAGATCGTGAAGACGATCGCGAGCGAGGGCACGACGATCCTGCTCGTCGAGCAGAACGCGCACATGGCGCTCGGCGTCGCCACCACCGGGCACGTGCTCGAGGTCGGCACGCTCGTGCACTCCGGCCCGGCCAAGGAGCTCGCGGCCGACGACGCGATCCGCAAGGCCTACCTCGGCGTGCACTGAATCAGTCGAGCACTTCCGGGTGGTCGGCGCGGGCGCCGTGCTGCTCGGTGTACGACTCGACGAAGCCCGGCATGGTGCCCTCGAGCCCGGCGATGACCGCGGGCACGAGCCCGATCGCGACCTCCGCCGGCGGGCGGAACGCGTGGTCGGCGCCGGCGTCGCGCACGAGCTTCACGTCCGACGCGCGGTCGGCGCAGGCGATGATGACCGCGTCCGGGGCGAGCTGGCGGAGCTGGCGGACGATCTGCGCGTTGCTCGTGCCGCGCAGGAGCGTGTCGGGCACGGTCGAGACGATCACCTTGGCCTTGTCGATGCCCGCGTGGCGCAGCACCTCGGTGCTCGACATGTCGCCGTAGACGACCTGCACGCCGCGCTGGCGCAGCTGCTCGTGGAGCCCGGAGTTGATGTCGATCACCATCGTCTCGGGGACGAGCTCGGGCTCGGTGCGCTCGATCTCGGCGAGGAGCGCGGACGCGACGCGATGGAAGCCGAGGAGGACGAGGCGCGGCGGGTTCTCGCTCTCGGCCTCGGGCTTCACGCCGCGCGAGCGGATGCCGAGCTTGTCGAGGAGGCCGCGCAGCGAGAGGTAGAGCCGGTCGGACATGCCGAAGAGGAACGGGGTCGCCAGCGCGGTGAGGACGAAGGCGAAGATCACGGCGGAGACGTGCATGCCGTCGACCTGGCCGAGCTTGGCGGCGAGGTACAGGATCACGAGGCAGAACTCGGAGACCTGCGCGAGCTTGGTCGAGACCGCGACGGCGTTGCGCCGGTCGAGGCCGGTCGCGTAGAGCAGCGGCAGGAAGATGACGTAGCGAAGCGCGATCGCGACCACCGCGATGATCGCCGCGATGACGAGGACGTCCGGGCCGTCGGGCACGGGGATGCTCATGCCGAGACCGACGAAGAACAGGGTCACGAAGAAGTCGCGCAGGTAGATGACGCGCGCCACCACCTCGTAGGCGAACGGCGAGGTCGCGATCGTGGCGCCGGCGATGAGCGCGCCCATCTCCATCGACACGCTGATCTGCGTGCCGGCGAGGCCGACGCCGAAGCACCAGGCGAGCGCGAGCGTGACCACCAGCTCGGGGGAGCGCGCGACCACGTGGAACGCGTGGACGAGGACGAAGCGCGCGACGAGCGCGGCGGCGAGCCCGAGGAGCGCGGTGCCGCCGAACGTCTTCAGGATCGGCATGACCGACGGGTCGGCGAAGCTCGGCTGGAGCGCGAGGAAGATGATCGCCCACACGTCCTGGAAGATCAGGAGGCCGATGCAGAGGCGCCCCGCGACGCTGTCGAGCGCGCGCCGCTCGTGCAGGTACTTCACCACGAGCAGCGTCGAGGAGAACGTGCAGGCCACGCCGAAGTAGAGGTCGGCGTAGGTGTTGCCGAAGAGGCTCCAGCCGCTGGCGCCGATCGCGAGGAAGAGGCCGGTGCCGATGGCCAGGGTGAGCGGGACCTGCACGAGGCCGGTCACGATCAGCGTGCGCCCGCTCGAGAGGAGCGAGCCGAGGTTGACCTCGAGGCCGATGACGAAGAGGAGCAGCGTCAGGCCGAGGTTGGCGATCGTGTCGACGCTCGCGCGGTCGCCGATCGCCTCGAGGCCGGCGGGGCCGAGGACGACGCCGGCGCCGAGGAGCGCGGCGATCGCAGGGATCTTGAGGCGCACGAACAGCGCCGACAGGATGCCCGCGGCGACGAGACAGAGACCGAGGTCACGGACGAGAGGGCTGACGCCGCCGGCGGCGCCGAGGGCCAGCAAGGGATCGAAGGACATCACAGCTCCACCCGGCGCGGCGCGCCGGCGTGAGGTACAGGAGACGAGGACGGGGTGGTGGCGGGAGCGTGCGCGTCAGGACGGCGGCGCGCGAGCCTGCGACGGCGGGGGTGGGAACGCCGTGAC
>JAIOII010000519.1 GCA_019912685.1 Kofleriaceae bacterium | reverse complement strand
GCGAGGCCGAAGCTCGCGACGCCGCCGGCGCCGCCCACGTCGGCGACGATCCGTGTCAGCTCGCGGACCGCGTCGTCGCGCCCGCGCTCGGGCAGGAGCAGTGCGATCTCGTCGCCGCCGAACTCGGCCGCGACGTCCATGCGCCGCACCGCCGCCGCGACGCGCTCGACCATCTCGTCGCCGCCGTCGATGCGCGCCATCGCCACCGCGACGGGCCGGTGATAGCGGATCGCCCGGTCGAGCTCGGCGGCGAGCCGCTCCTCGAACACCTCGGCGTCGGCGACGCGGCGATCGCGGCCGAGCCGCGTCGAGCGTCCGAGCACCGCCGTCACCGGACCGATCGCGAGCTCGTCGCCCGGCGCGAGCTCGGTCACGGCCGCGATGCGGACGCCGTTCACGCGGGTGCCGTTGCGGCTGCCGAGGTCCTCGACCGTGACCGTGTCGCCCTCGCGCTTGACCCGCGTGTGCATGCGCGAGACCTGCTCGTGATCGACCGAGACCGTCGCGCCACGCGAGCGTCCGAAGGTGACCTCGTGGCCGGGCACGAGGTCGACGATGCGGGAAGGCACGCCGGGCTCACCGGCGAGCGCGAGGAAGAAGCGCGCGGGCCCCGGCCCCGCGAGGGCGCGGGTGAGGTCGGCAGCGTCGACAGTAGGTTGGGAGAGGTCGGTCACGCAGGATCTCGGCGTACGTCCGGTGTACGCGCCATGCACAGTTCGAGGTAAGTCGCGCGGGCCAACCCACGTGACCAACACGGGTTATACGATGGTACCCTGGTTGCAGAGACTGGTGCCGTGACGTCCAGGTCCGCAGCGGGGTTCGCTGTCCTGCTCCTCGCCGGCTGCCCGGTGGGGGTCGCGGACGACCAGGAAACCGATGCCTCCACGGAGGTGGACGGGAGTAGCGGAAGCTCCGGGCTGACCGTCACCTGGGACTGCACTCCTACCGTCCCAGGTCTCGTGACCTCGGATCTGCTCGTCGAGGATGTCCGCCTGCAGGCCAGCTCGCTGCGGCTCATCGGCGACTCCGCGGCGCCCGGCGACACCCGCACGACCCGCGCCCCGCTCGACCTGCGGTGGAATTCGGCCGGCATGGCCGGCGACAGCGACCTCGACGCCGCACCGTCCGGCCTGTACTCGCGGATCGAGATCGGCACGGGCGGCAGCGAGGAGCACCTGAACATCCGTGGCCGCGTGCGCCGCCAGGGCAACTGGCGCGACTTCCGGATCGAGGACGAACGATCGCACGCGATCGTGAAGAACATCGCGCTCGCGCTGGCGCCGGGCGACCACAAGACGATCCCTGTCACGGTGGACGTCGCCGTCATCCTCGCCGCGGTCCCGTTCGACCAGCTGGTGGAAGACGACGGCAAGCTCGAGCTCCCCGACAACCACCCCGCCTTCGAGGCGGTGTGGACGGCGCTCGACGCGTCCTTCGTGGTTCCCGGCACCTTCATCGACGGCAGATGAACGGCCGCTACGGACGGCGCTGCGGGCCGCGGACGAGCTTGCCCGGCAGCGCACCGGTCAGCTCGCTCGCCTCGACGATCGGCACGCCGGCGCACAGCGTCAGCTCGTAGCCGCGGGCGCGCTGGACGAGGCGGCGCCCGCCCGCCGGCAAGTCGAACGCGACCTCGGGATCGGCGAAGCCGAGGCGGTCGTAGTCGATCACGTTCACGTCGGCGCGGTAGCCGGGCGCGAGGACGCCGCGATCGTGGAGGCCGTAGAACCAGGCGGTGTCGCGGGTCTGGCGCTGGATGACGAGCGGCAAGGGCAGGCGCTCGCCGCGCGTGCGGTCGCGCGTCCAGTGCGTGAGCATGAAGGTCGGCATCCCGCCGTCGCAGATGGCGCCGCAGTGCGCGCCCGCGTCCGACAGTCCCATGCGGGTGCGCGCGTGGAGGTGCATCGTGCGCGTCATCGACAGGTCGCCGTACGCGTAGTTGAAGAGCGGGAAGTACACGAGCGCCTTGCCGTCGCGCGCGCAGAGCGCGTCGTAGGCGACCTCGAGCGGCGGGCGCCCCTCGCGCTGCGCGCGCGCCGCGACGCTGGCCGCCGCCGGCGGCTCGTAGTCGATGGCGTCGCCCTGCGGGTACATCTTCGAGAAGGCGCGCATGATGAAGTTGCCGAACGGACCGGCGTCGCCCGGTTGCTCGGCGAGGATGCGCGCGCGGAGCTCCGGCCGGCGCAGCGCGGCGCGGAGCGCGTCGCCCCGGTGCTCGCGCGCGAGCTCGACGAAGGTCGGGTGGGTGACGAACGGGTGCGCGGTCAGCTCCCAGCCCATGAGGATGCCGATCGAGCGGCCGGCGGTCTGGGCCCACACGTCGAGCCCGTCGGCGGCGCACCCGTCGAGCAGGCGCAGGCACTCGCGCCAGACCTCGGGCGCCCAGTCGGTCTGGTTGAGGTTGAAGACGACGCGCACGCCGAGGCCGGCGAGCTCGCGCATGTAGCCGAACGCCCGGGGCGCGTCGGTGTGCTCGACGACGTTCTGGAACACGCCGTGGCCGGCGGCGCGCATGGCGCGGCCGATCGCGAGCAGCTCGTCGGTCGCCGCGAACGTGCCGGGCACGAGCTCGCCGTCGATCGTCTTGTGCAGCGACGTGCGCGACGTCGAGAACCCGAGCGCGCCGGCGCGCAGCCCGCCCTCGACGATCGCCGCCATCGCGGCGACCTCCTCGGCGGTGGCGTTCGCCTCGTTCGCGCGCTCGCCCATCACGTACGCGCGCACCGGGCAGTGCGGCACCTGCGCGCCGACGTCGAGCGCGCGCGGCTGCGCGGCGAGCACGTCGAGGAACTCGGGAAAGCTCTCCCAGCCCCAGCGGATGCCCTCGTGCATCGCGGCGCCGGGGATGTCCTCGACGCCCTCCATGAGCCCGATCAGCCAGTCGTGCTTGTCGGGGTGCGCGGGCGCGAAGCCGACGCCGCAGTTGCCCATGATGACCGTCGTGCAGCCGTGCCAGCCCGACGGCGTGAGGTACGGGTCCCACGACGCCTGCGCGTCGTAGTGCGTGTGCATGTCGACGAAGCCCGGCGTGACGATCTTGCCGCGCGCGTCGACCTCGCGCCGGCCGGGACCGACGCCCTGGCCGACGGCGACGATGCGATCGCCGGCGATGGCGACGTCGGCCTCGGCGCCGTCGGCGCCGGTGCCGTCGAACACGAGCCCCCCACGGATGACGACATCGTGCATGAGGAGGTGAGCGTAACAGAGTGCTGGGGTAGCTTCCGCACGATGGCGAAGCGACACGCACACCGGGCCGGCGACTGGTCGTCGGTGGCCGTGCGCCTCGACGAGATCATCAGCGCCCACACCGGCGGTGACCCGTTCGAGGAGGCGCTCACGCTCCTGGTCGCGCGCCTCGCCTTCGAGCGCGGCGCCGGGCGCGGGCGCTTCGTCGCCGACGCGCGCAC
>JAIOII010000518.1 GCA_019912685.1 Kofleriaceae bacterium | reverse complement strand
GCGAGGTCGTGGATCGTCGCGACCGCCTTCTCGCAGAACGGGCACTGGAAGTCGACGAGCTCGCCGCGCTCTACCCCGACGACGTGCGCATCGTCGTGAAGAACATGCCGCTGCCCGGGCACAGGCTCGCGCGCGGCGCCGCGATCGCCGCGATGGCGGCGCATCGTCAGGGCAAGTACTGGGAGATGCACGAGATGCTCTTCTCCAACCAGGATCGCCTCGACGCCGCGTCGCTCGTCGCGCACGCCCGCACGCTGGGCCTCGACGACGCCCGCTTCGAGCGCGACCTCGCCGACCCCGCCATCGCCGCCGCGGTCGACGCCGACCTGGCGGAGGCGACCGACAAGGGCTTCGTCGGTGTGCCGTCGTTCACGATCAACGGCCGCGTCGTCGTCGGCGCGCTGCCGCTCGAGCAGCTCCGCGCCGTCGTCGACGAGGAGCTGGCGAAGGTCCGTCAGCGCTAGGGCGCGTCGACGCCCGCGTCGACGGCGACGGCGCTGATCTCGAGGGTCAACGTGTACTCGGCCTGCACCGCGGCGTTGAAGCCGAGGACGTGGATCAGGTAGTCGGCGGCGGGGAGCGGCCCGTTGCACATGATGCCGCCCGGGCAGTTGACCGTCTCCTCGTTGGCCGACGTGCGCGACTCGTCGATCGTGCTGCCGCCCGTCGCGTTGAGGAGCCGGATGTCGAGATCGCCGGCGCCGTTGCGGTTGTCGAACGAGATCCTCGCCGTCAGCATGTCGCTGCCGTTCATCGTGACCTTGAAGTAGTCGGTCTCGCCGCCGCCGCAGATCGCGGCCTGGTACTCGCCGGCGGTGATCGTCATCGCCGCGTCGGGCGAGTCGTTGGGCTCGAACGCCATGCACGCGGCGTCGTTCACCGGCGAGTCCGGCGGCGCGTCCACCGGCGGCTTGTCGAAGTCGAGGACCAGCGAGCATCCGCCGCTGCCGAAAGCCGCCACGGATAGCAGCACGAACAGCGTCCCGACCCGGCGCTGAGACATGAGTCGACCTTAGCCACGCACACGGAAGAACGTCAAGAGATCGCAAGGGGTTACACGCTTGACCGGGATGATTGGCGCTTGCTACGGTCCCGCGCCTCCGGACCCGCCATGTACCTCCAGGATCTCATCTTCGAGCTGTCGCGCTTCTGGGCCGAGAACGGCTGTGTCATCGAGCAGCCCGTCGACGTCGAGGTCGGCGCCGGCACGTTCCACCCGGCGACCTTCCTGCGCGTGCTCGGCCCCGAGCCGTGGAACGCGGCGTTCCCGCAGTTCTGTCGTCGCCCCGGGGACGGTCGCTACGGCGAGAACCCCAACCGCCTCGGCGCCTACTACCAGTTCCAGGTCGGCCTCAAGCCGGCGCCGCTCGACATCCAGGAGCTCTACCTCGCGTCGCTCCGGCGCATCGGCCTCGATCCGCGCGACCACGACATCCGCTTCGTCGAGGACGACTGGGAGTCGCCGACGCTCGGCGCGTGGGGCCTCGGCTGGGAGGTGTGGGCCGACGGCATGGAGGTCACGCAGTTCACGTACTTCCAGCAGGCGGGCGGCATCGATCTCATGCCGGTGACCGGCGAGCTCACGTACGGCGTCGAGCGGATCGCGATGTACCTGCAGAACGTCGACTCGATCTTCGACATCAAGTGGGACAAGCGCGTCACCTACCGCCAGCTGCGCCACCCGTGGGAGGTCGAGTACTCGCGCTTCCACTTCGAGGAGAGCGACGCGGCGTTCTACTTCGAGCTGTTCGACCGGTACGAGAAGGAGTGCGGCCGGCTCCTCGCCAGGAACCTGACCTTGCCGGCGTACGAGCACTGCATGAAGTCGTCGCACGCGTTCAACGTCCTCGACGCGCGCGGCGCGATCAGCGTCACCGAGCGCCAGCGCTTCATCGGGCGCGTCCGCAAGATGGCGCGCGAGTGCGCCGAGGCGTACGTGCGGTCGCGGGCCGCGCTCGGCTTCCCGCTGCTCGATCCCGCCGACGGGGCCGTCGCGAAGGCGGCGTTCGACGCCGCGGCCGAGGAGGGCGTGAA
>JAIOII010000517.1 GCA_019912685.1 Kofleriaceae bacterium | reverse complement strand
CCGCCCCGGAACGCGCGCCCGAGCTGCTCCGCCTTCTCGAGCGCCTCGATCGCGGCGCCCGGCCGTCCCCGCTCCTCCTCGATCTCCGCCAGCGCGACGTACAGCCCGCGATCGCGCGGCGACTTCGCCAGCCGGAACCGGAGCTCGTCCGCCGCGCAGTCGAGCCCGCACGACGTCACCATGGCGCGGGCATCGAACCCTCGCCCGCCGCAGCCGGCGCCGAGCGCGACGGCGAGCACGACCGCGGCGAGACGAACCACGCCGGCATCATGACACGCTCCGCCGGGCTACGATGCGCCATGCCGTCCAGGCCGCCGCCGCGACTGCACGTGCTCACGCGGCCGGAGTCGCCGACCGCGGTCGTGCTCCGTCAGGGCCCGTCGCAGGTGTTCTGCACGATCGGGTGGGACCTCCGCACCGACGCGCTCGCGGTCGGGCAATGGTGCCGCCACAAGCTCTACGTCGAGCGGTGCGACATCTCGCCGGACGGCTACTGGATGGTCTACTTCGCGCTGAACGGGCGGTGGCAGTCGGAGACGCGCGGCGCGTGGACGGCCGTGTCGATCGCGCCCTACCTGCGCGCCGTGAAGCTGTGGCCGGCGGGTGACACCTGGGGTGGCGGCGGCGCCTTCCACGCGCCGGGGGACGAGCCGGAGCGCTCGGTCGTGGGCTGGACCGACGAGCGCGTGGTGCTGACGACGGCGCTCGCCTACCCCGACAAGCTCGTGCGCGACGGCTGGCAGCGCCACGCCGCGCCGCCCAAGCACTACGCCAAGCCGGCGGCCCGGGGCTGGAGGCTCCTCAAGTTCCTGCGCCGGCCCCAGCAGCACGAGCTCCGCCACGACGACGGTCGCGTGATCGCGTGTCCGGGGTGGGAGTGGGCCGACGTCGACGCGCCGCGCGCGCGCGTGGTGTGGGCCGAGGCCGGCAAGCTCTGCGCGGCGTCGCTCGCCCGCGACGGCCTGACCGAGCCGCGCGAGCTGCTCGACACCGGTCCGATGACGTTCTCGCCGGTGCCCGCCCCGTACGACGTGCCGACGGTGATCGTGACGCGCTGAACGATCAGGACGGCTCGGCGGGCGGCCACGGCTCGCCGCGGCCGAGCGCGTGCCAGCGCGCGCGATCCGCCGGGCTGCAGCGATAGTAGTCGGCGAACGCCGCGATCGCGGCGAACTGCGCCGGCGTGAACCGCTCGTGTCGCGCGGCCTGATCGTCGCGGCGCCGCCGATCGGCGAGCGAGAACCGGAGGTGGTACTCGACGGTCTCGAAGATCCACCGGGTGCCGTGATCGGCGGAGGGCCGATCGTGCTCGCGGACGACGAAGCTGACGAGCGCGGGCAGGCAGTACTGCAGGCTCTCCCCCTCCAGGTGCGGCAGCGCGAACTGACAGGCGAGGATGTGCTCGCGGGGCAGGTCCTGCCAGCGGCCGGTGTGGTCGCGCGACTGGTCGCAGCCGGCGTAGCTGTCGGCGGCCTCGGCCTGGAACAACGACCGGTGCCGCGGGCCGGGGAACGGGACGCCATCGAACGCGCGCTCCAGCGCGTCGAGGACCACGTCCTTGGCGCGCTGGAGCCGTGCGACGCCGAGCTCTCCGAAGATCTCGATCCAGTCGTCGTGGGTGTCCACCAGCGGCGCGCGGTCGAGCAACGCCATCGCCGCCGCGTCGTCCTCGGTCAGGAACCGGCAGACGCGCGCCAGCCGCGGCCAGGGCGTGCGCGTCGGGGTGGAGCCCTGGACCTCCGCCGCGTGCGCGACCGCGGCGCGGAGCCGTCGCAGGCAGCCCGCGTGATCGCCGGTCCAGGCGTAGTCGCACAGGTCGAGGACGTGCGCGTCGGTAGGATCGTCGTCGAGCAACGCGATCGGCTCGTCGGTCAACGCCGGCTGGTGCGCGCCCACCGGGGAGGCGAGGATCACCCGCAGCTCGCGCAGGCGCGCCTGGTCGTCCGCCGACGCGCGCGCCTCGATCGCCGCCACGTCGGCCGCGGTGACCGCACGACCCAGGCAGCGCTGCGCGAGCCGGACGTCGATGAGGTCGCGGCACGCGAGGGCGTCGAGCTCGGCGTCGTCGAGCGGCTCGCCGCGCAGCGCGCGGTGCACGGCGCCCGGCCGCTCGTGCACACCGGCCCACCGTCGCAGGATCTCGACGTGCCCGGCCGCCAGCAGGTCCCAGCTCGACACCTCGGCGAGCAGCCGCCCGCGGTCGTACCGCACCGACCAGGCGAACCCAGCCCGCAGGAGCGCGATCGCGTCGTCGACCGGCACGACCGTGGTCACGACCGAGACCGCGTCCCGGCACAGCCTCGGCTCGAGGTGATCGGCGACGACGCGTCTCATCGCCAGCCGCTTCAGCCCCGCAGCGTCTGCGCCAGGCCGTCGCGCAGCCCGATCTGCGACTTCCAGCCGAGCAGGCGCTCCGCGCGCTCGACGCGCGCCACCGAGCGCAGGATCTCGCCCGCGCGCGCCTCGGCGTGGCGGATCGTGCTCTTCCCGCCGGTCAGCTCGACGATCGTCTGGGCCAGCTCCTTCACCGTGATCTCGCTGCCCGTGCCGATGTTCATCAGGGCGCGGTCGGCGCCGTCGGTCAAGACCGCGCCGACCACCGCGCGCACGACGTCGCCGACGTAGACGAAGTCGCGCGTCTGCTCGCCGTCGCCGAAGATCGTCAGGTCGCGGCCGGCGTTCGCGCGGTCGGCGAAGATCGAGATGACGCCGGAGTACGGGCTCGACGGATCCTGCCGCGGGCCGTACACGTTGAAGAAGCGCAGCGCCGTGGTCGGGACGTGGTGCACCTGCGAGTAGTAGTGGAGCGCGTGCTCGCTCGCGAGCTTGTGCATCCCGTAGGGCGAGACCGGGTGACACACCGCCTGCTCGTCGACCGGAAACTCGCTCACGTCGCCGTACACGGCGGCCGACGACGCCATCACGACCTTGCGCACGGCGCTGGCGCGGGCGTACTCGAGCACCTGCAGCGTGCCGCCGTAGTTGATGCGCTCGTCGGTCATCGGGTTGGCGATCGAGTGGATCACCGAGACCTGCGCCGCGAGGTGCACGATGCGCTCGACGCGGCCGTACTGCGCGGTGATCGGCGCGAGCGCCGAGAAGAGGCCGTGGCTGATGTCGACGGTCAGGACCTCGACCGACGGCTCGCTGCCGCCGAAGCCGAAGCGTTCGCGGTCGGCCCAGCGGGCGAGGTTGGCGCGCTTGCCGGTGGAGAAGTCGTCGAGCACGACCACGCGGCAGCCGCTCGCGACCAGGAGGTCGACGGTGTGCGAGCCGATGAACCCGGCACCGCCGGTGACAGCGACCAGAGGACGAAGCGGGGACGTCACGAGTCCGTGTACCATGCAAGCGCCATGGCAGACGACGACTCCCGCGCCGGTTCACGTTACGCGACGCGTCCCATCCTCGACTGGTGCGCGCAGACGCACGCTCCGCACGACGCCGCCCTCGCGCGCGCGTTCGCAACCCCTGAAGGCGTGCCGGCGATCATGGTCGGCCCGTCCGAAGGCCAGCTCCTCGCCCTCCTCTGCAAGCTCGCGGGTGCGAGGAAGGTGGTCGAGGTGGGCACGCTGGTCGGCTACTCCACGATCCACATGGCGCGTGCGCTCGCGCCCGGTGGTCATCTCTGGTCGATCGAGTTCGACCCGAAGCACGCCGCGATCGCGCGCGACAACCTCGCCGCCGCGGGGCTCGCCGACCGGGTCACCGTGGTCGAGGGCGCCGGGGTCGACGTGCTGCCGACCCTCGAGCCGCACGGTCCGTTCGACGTCGTCTTCATCGACGCCGACAAGGTCAACTACGACCGGTACGGGGCCTGGGCCATCGCCAACCTCCGGCCGGGCGGCCTGGTCCTCGGGGACAATTCCTTCCTGTTCGGCGAGCTCATGGACGAGAGCGATCGCGGCCGGGCGATGCGCGGGTTTCACGAGCTGGTGGCAAAGTCGTGTGATTCCGTGAACATCCCCACGCCGGACGGCCTCGTCCTCGGGATCAAGCGGCCGAGCTAGACGCTTGATATCCGCCGGGGCCTGTGCCATAAGCCTGGGCCCTCGTTCAGTTTCTGGAGACGTGTCATGGCGAAGAAAGGCAAGTCGGGCCGCGAGCTCATCCGTCTGGTGTCGACCGCGAACACCGGCTTCTTCTACACGACGTCGAAGAACCGCAAGCGGACGCCCGACAAGCTCGTGCTCAAGAAGTACGACCCGGTCGTGCGCAAGCACGTCGAGTTCAAGGAATCCAAGATCTGATCGCGCTGCCGCGACGCAGAGGAAGCCCAGAGGCCATCATGTCGAAGGTCTGTGACGTCACCGGGAAGCGGCCGCTCGTCGGCCACAACGTGAGCCACTCGAACCGCCACACCAAGCGGCGCTTCGAGATCAACCTCATCAGCAAGCGGTTCTGGCTCGAGGACGAGAAGCGCTGGATCACGCTCAACGTGAGCGCGCGCGGCATGCGCACGATCGACAAGCGCGGCCTCGCCGCCGTCGTGAAGGACCTGCGCGCTCAGGGCAAGAAGATCTGAGCTCTCGCTCGGATCGCACGCCGCGGCTGCGCTCGACCGGCGCGGCCGCGTTGCTTTTCGGCGGGGCGATCGTGGCCCTCGCCGGCTGCCCGCGCGGCGGCGAGGC
>JAIOII010000516.1 GCA_019912685.1 Kofleriaceae bacterium | reverse complement strand
GAAGCTGGTCGCCGCCGCCGAGGTGCGGCGCACGTTCCGCGACCGGCGCGCGCTCGCGATGGCGCGCGATCTCTTCGGCGACAAGGCGGCGCAGCCGAACGAGCTGCTGCGCGGGGCGTGGGCCAACGTCGGGCGCTGGGCGATGTGGCGGCTCGCCACCGACGAGAAGACGCCGGGCGACCTGCGCGCCGACGCGCGCGCGCGGCTGCTCGCGGCGGCGGCCCTCGTCCGCGCGCAGGTCGAGGAGCGCGACGGCTATCGCTGCGCGTCGGAGCTGACCGACTACTACTGGGCCCACAACTCGAACCTGATGGAGAAGGCCCACGTGCTCGCGATGGCGAGCCGCCTCGATCCCGGCGAGCGCTGGTACCTCGCCGCGGCGCGCGATCAGCTCCACTGGGTGCTCGGGCGCAACCCGAACGGGTACTCGATGGTGACGCGCGTCGGCAAGGGACCGTCGCGCCTCTATCACATGGAGTGGGGCCACCGCGAGCCGCCGCCCCCGGGCTTCCTCCTCGGTGGACCGAACGGCCAGGACATGGGCTTCCTCGCGCCCGGCGCGCCGGCGAAGGCGCTCCTCTGGGACAACCCGCAGCCGCTGCGCTCGGGGCTGCCCGCGCACAGCCTGTGGCACTGGCGGCAGTCCGATCTGTGGGACGGCGGCTTCGTCGAGGACGAGTCGTGGACCAAGGGCTGGTGGGCGGTGACCGAGCCCGACATCCTCTACAGCGCGGCCTTCGTGCTCGCGCTGGTGAGCGTGCAGTGACGCCGGAGTGAGCCATGACCGAGTACGCGCTGAATGACGACTGGGAGATGAGCTCCTCGGCGGAGGCGGAGGCCGTGTGGCATCCGTGCGATCTGCCAGCGACGGTGCTGGGCGTCCTGGCGGAGCGCGGCGTCGTGCCCGATCCGTTCGTCGGGACGAACCTGCGCGAGCTGCCCGGCCAGGGCCCGCCGGCGCAGAACTTCTCCAACCACCCGATGCCGGAGGACAGCCCCTTCGCCGTGCCGTGGCGCTTCCGGCGGACGTTCCGCGTGCCGGCGGACGCGGGGCCGTACCTGCGGCTGCGCTTCGACGGCGTGAACTACCGCGCGAAGGTGTGGCTGAACGGCGAGCGGCTCGGCGACGAGCTCGTCGGCGCGTACCGCGTGTTCGAGCTCGACGTGACGCGCGTGGCGGATCGCGAGGGCGACAACGAGCTCTACGTCGAGCTCACGGCGCCGACGCCGTGCGACCTGGCGATCACGTGGGTCGACTGGAACCCGTCGCCGCCCGACAAGAACATGGGCATCTGGCGCGACGTGTGGCTCGTCGACAGCGGTCCGGTCGCGCTGCGCGCCCCGTTCGTGACGTCGCGGATCGCCGCGGCCGCGGACGGCGGGCCGGCGAAGCTGACGATCGAGGGCGACCTCGTCAACCTGTCCGACGAGCCGCAGGTCGCCGTCGTGCACGCGCAGATCGCCGAGCTGCCCGGGCGCGCCGTGCGCCACGTGTTCGAGCTGGCGCCGCGCGAGGAGCGCGCGTTCGCGCTGCGCGCCGAGGAGCACGAGGCGCTCGTCGTGGAGCGACCACGCCTGTGGTGGCCGCGCTTCATGGGGTCGCCGGAGCTGTACGGCCTGCAACTCGACGTCACGGTCGGCGACAACGGGCACGGCGTCGTGTCCGATCGCGACGGCTTCCAGTTCGGCATCCGCGAGGTGACGAGCCGGCTGACCGAGCGCGGGCACGCGCGCTACGAGGTGAACGGCAAGCCGCTGCTCGTGCGCGGCGCCGGCTGGGCGCCGGACCTGCTCCTGCGGCGCGACCGCGTGCGCGACGCCATGCAGCTCCAGTACGTGAAG
The DNA here is from genome assembly GCA_019912685.1 of Kofleriaceae bacterium. Lineage (GTDB taxonomy): Bacteria > Myxococcota_A > Polyangia > Haliangiales > Haliangiaceae > UBA2376. Next base: position 3,190 of record JAIOII010000516.1, on the reverse strand, counting down.
GCGATGAACCTCAACTGCATCCGCTTCGAGGGGATGCTCGAGCGCGCCGAGGTGCTGGAGTGGTGCGATCGCGAGGGCATCCTCGTGATCGCCGGCTGGTGCTGCTGCGACTGCTGGGAGAAGTGGGACAAGTGGGGCGAGGCGAACTTCACGATCGCCGCCGAGTCGCTGCGCAGCCAGGTGCGGCGCGTGCGGCGCCACCCGTCGATGCTGGCGTGGTGGTACGGCAGCGACTTCCCGCCGCCGCCGCGCGTCGAGCGCGCGTACCTCGACGTGCTCGCCGAGGAGCGCTGGCCCAACGCGTGGCAGTCGAGCGCGGCCAACAAGCCGACCGAGCTCACCGGGCCGAGCGGCCTCAAGATGGAGGGCCCGTACGAGTACGTGCCGCCCGGCTACTGGCTCGAGGACACGGCGCGCGGCGGCGCGTTCGGGTTCGCGACGGAGATCTCGCCGGGGGCGGCGATCCCGCCGCTCGCGAGCATCGAGCAGATGGTCGGCAAGGACCACCTGTGGCCGATCGATCACGTGTGGAGCTTCCACGCCGGCGGCCAGGAGTTCCACACCGTCATGCGCTTCGTCGACGCGCTCACGGCGCGCTACGGCGAGGTCGCCGGCGTCGAGGAGCTCGCGAGGTGGTCGCAGGTCGTCACCTACGAGGGTCAGCGCGCGATGTTCGAGGCGTACACGCGCAACAAGTACGGCGCGACCGGCGTGATCCAGTGGATGCTGAACAACAGCTGGCCGTCGATGATCTGGCACCTCTTCGACTGGTACCTGCGGCCGGGCGGCGGCTACTTCGGCACGCAGAAGGCGTGCGAGCCGCTGCACGTCATGTACGCGTACGACGACCGCAGCGTGGTCGTGACCAACCAGTGGGCGGTCGGATTTCACGGCCTGACCGTGCGCGTGCGCGTGGTCGACCTCGACGCCGACGGCGTGGCGCAGCCGGCGATGGTGCCGGAGCAGCTCGTGCGCAACGTCACGGTCGACGCCGACGGTAAGACCGTGGTGCTGACGCTGCCGCCGCCGGAGCACGCGGTCCGCTTCGTCGATCTTCGCCTGACGGACGCCGCCGGGCGCGAGGTGAGCCGCAACCTCTACTGGCTGCCCAGGGAGGCGGACGTCGTCGACTACGCGCAGGCGAGCTGGCTGCACGCGCCGACCGCGAAGCACGCGGATCTCTCGGCGCTGCGCCGCCTGCCGGTGACGTCGCTCGCCGTCCGGGCCGTGCGCGCGGGCGACATCCGCGCCACCCTCACCAACATCTCCGACCGCCTGGCGTTCTTCGTCGAGCTGCGTCTTGTCGACGCGACCGGCGCCGACGTCCTGCCGGTCCTGTGGAGCAACAACTACGTCACCCTCCTCCCTGGCGACGTGGTGTCGGTGCACGTATCCGCTCCCTCCGGACGCGTGCTGCCACCGGACCTGCACCTCGAGCTACGCGGCCTCAACGTGCCGCGGCTCCGGGTGCCGATCACGCAGGACGCCGCGGCCGAGCCCGCCGAAGGGCGCCAGGCGGGAGGTGTTCCCGCGATGCCGCTCGACGAGCACCCCGGCCCCGCCTCGGCGATCGGCCACGAGCAGACCGCGCGCATGGTCACGTCGATCATCGACGAATCGCTCGTGCGCGCCCCGTGGGCGCACGCCCGCCGCTGCTGACACGCCGTGCGGGCGGCGGCCTCACCACTGATCGAGCAGTGGGCAGCGCGAGAGCTTGGCCTTCTCGAGCGCGCCCTTCACGTACGCCGCGCGCTCGCGCGGCGAGATCGAGGCGAAGCCGGCCATGAAGCGCGCCGCCTCCGGCGTCTTGACCTTGTCGGCGATCGACTTCAGGGCCTCGACGCGCCGCATCTCCGGCGGCAGGTCGTCCCGGCCCTGCCCCGCCGCGCAGATCATCTTCATGTCCTGCGTGAACGGATCGTCGGCGCCCGCCCCGCCGCATGCCGCGCCGCACGCCATCGCGGCGAACGCCGCCATCGACGCGAGGCGGCTCATCGGGGCGGGCCGCCCGGCTTGTTGAAGTCCCACTCGAACGCGAGCATGTCGCACGGGCCGCCGTAGCGGATCTCGCCGTCGACGGTGCCGGTGGTGCTGCCGGTGTCGCGCTTCACGTCGCCGTCCCACGCCAGGTCCGACTTCGCCTGCAGCGCGACGACGCACATCTCCTGATCGCCGATGCCCCAGCCGACGGCCGCGTCGCGCGGGTTGTTGAAGCCGCAGGTGAAGCGCACGCCCTCGGCGCCGGCCGCGGCCAGGTCGAGCGGCGGGTCGATCGCGACGCCGAAGTTCTCGCCGTAGCCCTCGTGGCGCATGATCACCTCGCCGTCGCGCGGGCCGCCCGCGATCTCGAGCTGCGCGTACGAGCCCAGCCCGTGATAGTGCGAGAGCACGTAGTGCAGCTCGTACGCCAGCGGGCGCCCGAGCTGCGCCTGGTGGTCGTCCGCGAACAGGCACTCGGCCGTGAACGAGGAGCGCGCCATCGGATCGATCGTCAGGTCGTGGTACTGGATGCGCGCCGGCGCCATCTTCGCCGTCACCTGCGACGGCGGGATGGTGTGGACCTGCAGGTGCATCGTCGTCGTCACCGGATCCGGGCTCGCGTTCAGGAGGTGGCTCGAGCCGATGATGCGGCTGTACGGCGGGATGCGGATCGCGCTGCCGGGCGGCAGCGCCTGCGTCTCCAGCTCGGACTGCGTGGAGAGCGCGAACAGGTAGCCGCCGACGACGGCGGCGTTCAGCTCGACGAAGCCGTGCTCGTCACACGACCAGGTGCCGTCGGGCAGCGTGTACAGGTTGTCGGGGACGAAGAACCAGTTGGCGTGGTGGTAGGCGCCGTCGTTGCTCTCGCTGACGGCGTTCACCCAGAGCTCGGTCGGGTTGTTCAGGGTCCAGCTCTGACACGTGTCCTCGTCCTCGATCCCGCCGCCCACCGTGATCGTGCTGACGTCCTTCTCGATCACGCACGGCTCGGTGGTCGGATCGCACTCGCCGCCGCCGCCGTCGTCATCGCCGCCACACGCCACGAACGCCCCGAGGGCCAGGGCACACATCGTCGGTCGCACGCGCATGGCGCGAAGGCTACCGCATCACTGGCCGGGCCGGGGCGTCGAAGTGACGACCTGCGTGGGCTCGCCGTCCTCGAGGTCGCGCAGCGCCGCGTCGACGGCGGCCTCGGTCGCCGCCGCCGAGA
>JAIOII010000515.1 GCA_019912685.1 Kofleriaceae bacterium | reverse complement strand
GTATCGGGCTCGCCGTCGCCCCCGCCGCCTCGATCTGACGCTCGACCCGGAGCATCATCCTATGTCCGCTCTACTTCGTTCGCTTGTCGCGCTTCCCTTCGCGTTGCTCGTCGCCTGCACGGACGACGGCGAGCCCGATACACCGCGCAGCGAGGTGCCCGCGCCGCTCGCCGGTGACTGGTTCACCGGCACGCTGTCGTCGATCCAGTACTACGACCGCGACACCGGCGCGTGGCAGAACCCGTCGGGCAGCGGCTTCTACTTCGTGTTCGACGCCGACGGCGCCTACGAGACGGGCGCGGTCATCGACTCGACCGTCGGTGGCTGCACGCTCCGCCTCCTCGGCAACGAGACCGGCACGGTCACGGTCGCCGGCGACCGGCTCACCTTCTACCGCCACCGGATCACGGTCCACGTGACCGACTCGTGCGGTGACGATGGCGAGCGCACGCAGGGCGAGGCCGTGCGCGACGTCGCGTGGTCGATCGAGGTCGACGGCGCCGGCCTCGAGTGGCTGTCGCTCGAGCACGAGGACGGCTCGATCGAGCGCTACCGCCGCTGGAACTGAGACGACGGTCGGACACCTGATCGTCCCGTCGAGGTGTACCCTCGGAAAATGTACGACGTCGTGATCGTGGGGGCCGGCAGCGCGGGATGCGTGCTCGCCAACCGTCTCAGCGCGGCGTCGTCGCGCAAGGTCGCGCTGCTCGAGGCGGGGCCGGCGAGCCATCGCTCGCTCAAGGTGCGCGCGCCCGGCATGTGGCCGGAGCTGTGGCGGACGCCGCTCGACTGGCAGCTCGCGACGGAGCCGCAGGCCGCATGCGACGACCGCCGTCACTACTGGCCGCGCGGCAAGCTGCTCGGCGGCACGAGCTGCCTGAACGCGATGGTGTACGTGCGCGGCCACCGCGACAACTACGACGCGTGGCGTGACCTCGGCAACCCCGGCTGGGGCTGGGACGACGTGCTGCCGTACTTCAAGCGCTCCGAGGACAACGTGCGCGGCGCGTCGGCGACGCGCGGCGCCGGCGGACCGTTGCGCGTGAGCGATCACCCGGCCCCGGCGCGCGGGAGCACGGCGTTCGTCGAGGCGATCGCGGCGCGCTGCAAGGTCCCCGTCCTCGACGACATCAACCAGGGCGATCACGAGGGCGCCGCGCTCTTCCAGTTCACGGTGCGCGACGGGCGGCGCGCGAGCACGGCCGCCGCCTTCCTCGATCCGGTGCGCGATCGCGCGAACCTGACCGTCCTCACCGGCGCGCACGCGACCGAGCTCGTGCTCGATGGCGATCGCGTCACCGGCGTGCGCGTCCGCGTCGGCAAGCAGGAGCAGATCATCGCGGGCAAGGAGATCATCCTCGCCGGCGGCGCGATCGGCTCGCCCCACCTCCTGCTGCTGTCGGGCATCGGCCCCGGCGACGAGCTCCGCGCCGCCGGGGTCACGCCGAAACACGAGCTCGCCGGCGTGGGCAAGCACCTCGAGGACCACCTCTTCACGCCCGTCGCGTTCCACGCGACCGAGACGGCGGCGCGCAAGATGTCGCGCCTCGCGAGCGTGGGGTGGCTGGCGAAGTACCTGGTCGGCGGTGTAGGCCCGCTCGGCGCCGGCACCGTCGAGGCCACCGCCTTCGTGAAGTCGCGCCCCGACGCGCCGCGGCCCGACATCCAGTTCCACGCCACGCCCTGGGGCTGGATGTTCCCCAACTCCGACGAGCCGCGCGACAAGCCGTGGGGCCGCTTCGTCGGCATCGCGCCCGGCCTCATCTACCCGAGGAGCTCCGGCGAGATCACGCTGCGGAGCGCGGACCCGCTGGCGCCGCCGAAGATCGATCCGCGCTACTTCGCGGACGCCGCCGACCTCGATCACCTCGTCGCCGGCGTGAAGCTCACGCGCGAGATCGCGGCGACGTCGCCCTTGCGCGAGCTCCTCGGCGCCGAGCACTTCCCCGGCGCCGCGGTCGCGAGCGACGAGCAGCTCGCCGCCGCGGTCCGGGGCTCGTGCAACACCATCTTCCACCCGACCGGCACCTGCAAGATGGGCAACGACGAGAAGGCCGTGGTCGACGCCTCGCTGCGCGTCCACGGCCTTCGCAACCTGCGCGTCGCCGACGCGTCGATCATGCCGCGCATCTGCGGCGGCAACACCAACGCGCCGGTGATCATGATCGCCGAGAAGTGCGCCGACCTCGTCGACGCGTGACCCGGCGGCTCAGTACCAGTTGAAGCCGACGCCGATGGTGCCCGACGTGACGTTCTGGTCGAACGACTCGTAGCTGCCGCTCACGAGACGGCCCTGCAGGTCGATCGAGAAGGTGCGCGCGCTCAGCACCTCGTAGCCGATGCCGCCCATGAGCGCCATGCCCTCGTCGATGTTCTCGCTCTCCGACGCGTACCCGTCGTCGTAGCTGTACGAGAGGCTGGCGAAGCCGAGGCCGCCCTTGAGCCACAGCTGCGGCGTGAGCCAGTACTGGCCGGCGATCATCGCGGTCGCCTGGACGAGGCTGGTCGCGCCGTAGAGGTTCTCCTCGACGGTCTGCGCGTTGCCCTGCACCTCGAAGAGGAGCGCGAAGCGCGGCGACAGCATGCCGCCGATGTGGAAGTCGAACTCGCCCGCGATCGGGTCGTAGTCGCAGTTCACGCACGTCACGTCGTCGTCGCCGACCTGCATGCCGCCGAGGCCGAGCGAGAAGCCGAGCGCCATGCGGCCGGCACGATCGTGGAAGCCGCCGGGGACCGTGGTCGGCTGCGAGTAGTAGCCGGCGGGCGGCGGGGGCGGCGGCGGTCCGTAACCCGGCTGGGCCGCGGCGGCGGCAGGAGCGAGGAGGGCGGCGGCGAAGGCAACGAGGTGGCTACGCTTCATGGTTCGTATGGTATTGCAACCGCCGGCCCAGGTCGTGTAGGTGCGATGGAGCCCAAGGAGAACGGCCACTTGCCGGCGCGTCCGACGCGGTGGTCGGGCCAGGCGCCGTGAACGGCGGTTGGGGGTGTTGCGCGGGCGCCCTACGCGCACGCCAAACCTGCGCTCCGGACCGGCTTCAGAGTGGCGGGCCCGCCGTGATCGTCACGCTCTCGCCGCGCTCGAGCCCGAACGTGACCTGCGTTCCCTCGAGGACGTCCATGAGCACCCAGGCGCGCGACTGCCTGGCGCCGCGCACGTCGTGGCCGTCGATGCTCACGATCACGTCGCCGACGACGAGCCCGCTCTTCGCCGCCGGGCCGTTCGGGCGCACGTGCGCGACCTTCATCTGGGCGAGCGTCGGATCGAGATCCGGCGGCTGCTCGACCGTCGTGAAGCCGAAGTCGCCGTCGGGCTCGGTCGGCTTCTTGCGCCGGCGGATCACCTCGACGTCGCCGACGTCGACCACGTCGGCCTGCGCGACCTCGACGTAGACGCGCGTCCACGCCCACGGCGACGACTCCCAGTCGAGCGGGAACGCCGTCACCCACGCCTTGCCGGTGGGCGCGTTCTCGAGCGTGAAGCGGCCGTCCTCGCCGCTGATGTGCTCCTTGTCGCTGCCGCCGCCGAACGTGAACACCATCCCGCCGCCGTCGCCCTTCACCGGCTGCACGCGCGCCATGAGCCCGGGCACCGGCGTCGTCGTGCCGAGCTCGACCATGCGCCCCTTCACGGTGACCTTGCGCTCGAGCGCGAGCGCGAGGCCGACCTTGCTCTCGCCGGCGGCGAGCGTGACGGTCGTGCTCGCGCGGCCGCCGGTCGCGTCGGCGGTGACGAGGAACGTGCCCGCGGGCAGGTCGCGCATCGTGAACACCCCGCCCGTGCGGAAGAACTTCTCGCGCCGCGAGAAGCCGGTCTTCTCGTCGGCGACGCTCACGTGGAGCTCGTCGGGGAGCGCGCCGCCGCCCGCCGCCGTCACGGTGCCGGCGATCATGCCCGTCGAGCGGATCACGAGCTTCACCGAGCCGCCGAGCTTCACGTGCTCGGCGACCGCCTCGCCGCCGCCGCGGCGGAACGCGCGCACCGCGTAGGTCCCGGGGGCGAGCTGCGTGACCTTGAACTTGCCGTCGACGCCGGTGATCACCGGGCGATCGTCGCGGCCCCAGCTCCAGCGCGTGCTGCGCGCCGCGGAGTCGGCGAGGCTGCCGGCGGCCTCGGACTCGCGGCTCGCGAGCACCCAGGCGTCGACGACCGGCTCGCCCTTCTCGTCGGTGACGCTGCCGGTGATCACGCCGTTGCGCGCCTCGACGACGAGGCGCACCGACGCCGTCTTGCCGGCGCTGACGGTCACGCGCTCGCCC
>JAIOII010000514.1 GCA_019912685.1 Kofleriaceae bacterium | reverse complement strand
TTCGACAACACCATCACCAATGTCGGCGTGCGGCTCGATCTTGCGCAGTCCACCTTGACGCGTATCGCAGATATCGGACGCGAGGTGAAAGCCGCGACGGCGCCGGTCAATTCGGCGAGCCCGCAGATGACGCAGCAGCTCGCGCTCAATGCGCTCGGCGAGGTTCTCGGCCTGCTGAACACCCAGTCGGGCGACCGCTACCTGTTTTCGTGGCTTGCCGCTGACCGGCCGGCGGTGGAATCGATCGATCGCGTGCTGGACGGCGACGGCGCGACGTCCGAGGCGCGCCAGCTCGTGCTCGAGGCGCTCGCGCGCACGCCGAACGATCCCGACGCCAAGCAGCTCCTCGCGTCGCTCGAGCGCAAGCTCGGCATCGAGCAGAAGCCGACGCGCCTGCCGATCGATCCGGCGCCGCTCCCCTCCGAGTACGCCGATCCGATCGAGCCTCCGCCGGAGGAGCCGCCCTCCTCGGGCCACGTGCGGCCGAGCGGCCTCGTGCGCTACGGCGGCGGCGTCCTCGGCGGCGCGATCGCGGGCGGTCTCTTCGCCGACGTGGTCACGGGGCTCGACGGCACCACCGAGGACGACGTCCTCGGCGGCGCGGTGCTCGGCGCGGCGGCCGGCGGCCTCACCGCGTACCTCCTCACGCGCAACACCGAGCTGACGACCGGCGATCACGCGCTCATCGACTCGATGGCGGCGTGGGGCCTGGTCGGCGGCCTGACGTTCGGCCTCGCGCTCGATCCGCCGGAAGGCGAGGCGTACTCGCTCAACGGCGTCATCGGCATCGCGGGCGGCTACCTGATCGGGCACGCGGCGGCGCGCAAGACCGACCTCTCCACCGCGCGCATGACGCGCGTCAACCTCGCCGCGTTCGTCGGCGCGCTGACGCCGTGGCTCCTGTACGCGGCGACCTCCGACGACGAGACCAACGACGACGAGCAGGCGTTCGGCTTCCTCTCGACGGTCGGCCTCCTCGGCGGCGCGTACCTCGGGTTCCGCTGGACGCGCAACATGAAGCCCGGCAGCGGCGACGGGCTCGAGCGCGACCCGGCTCCAGCCGCATTGTTCCAGCGGACGCGCGCCGGCTGGACGGCCGGCGGGATCGGCCTGTCGCGCGTGCAGGGCTCGCGCGGAGCGACGCTCAGCGTGCTGAGCGGCTCCTGGTGAGCCAGGCGAGCGTCGCGGCGTGATACAAGCGGCGTGCGTGGATCCGCACGTCCTGCCGATCTTGAAGTGTCCGCGCTGCGGCGCGGCCGGGTCCTTCGAAAGCGCCCGCGGCCTGGCGTGCCGCCGCTGCGACCTGGTCGTCGAGTCGGCGCGCGGCTTCCACGACCTGCTCGACGTCGCGACGCGCGGCGAGCCGGCGGCGATCTCGGCCGAGCAGCGGCTGATGGAGAGCCCGGTGGTGGCGCGCATCTACGAGCGCATGTGGCGCCCGACGTTCGTGCGCCTCGTCGCCGGGCGCGGCGCCGGCGCCGGGGTCGGCGGCTTCGCCGGCGAGCTCTTCATCCACAAGAACGCGCTGTCGCTCGACGATCGCGCGGGCCCCTGGCTCGATCTGTCGTGCGGCCCCGGCCTGTTCACGCGCGCGATCGCGGCGGCGGCGCCCGGCGCGCTCGTCGTCGGGCTCGACATCGCGCGCGCGATGCTCGAGGTCGCGTCGGGGCGGGTGAAGGGCTACACGAACGTGGTGCTCGTGCGCGGCGACGCGCACCAGCTGCCCTTCGTCGACGGCGCCTTCGAGGGCATCAACAACGCCGGCGCGATCCACGCGTACGACGACGCCGAGCAGGTGTTCCGGGAGATCTGGCGGACGCTCAAGCCGGGCGGCATCTACGTCGGCTCGACGTTCGCCGAGGCGCCGCACTTCACCGGGCGGATGGCGGCGAGGATCGCGGGCATCCGTCGCTACGATCCCAACGAGCTGCGGGCGCAGCTGTCGCGGCTGGGCTTCGCGGAGTACGAGGAGCTGCGCCTCGGCGGCGCGTTCGTGTTCCGCGCCCGCAAGCCCTGACCCGTTCAGGCGCCGGGGCGCGGGCCGACCTCGACGCGGACGGTGAACGTCGTCTCGCCGCTCGGCGCGAAGACCGTCAGGAGGTGCGTGCCAGCGTCGGCGGTCGGGTGGGCGAGCTCGAAGACGCCGTTCGTGCCCGGGACGCCGAGCGCGAAGGTGCGGCCGCCGGGCGCGCGGATCGTCGCCGCGACCTCGCCCGCGTCGATCGGCTCGTCGTCCTCGTCCCAGATCTCGAGCTTGATCTTCATGGCGCCGCCCGCGATCGGCTCGCCGATCGTCGTGGCGCGCATCGAGTGCCCGCTGTCCACGACCACGGCGACCGGCTCGCCGGGCGCCGTCGGCTCGGGGAGGACGAGCGGGGGCAGGGCAGGGGCCTCCGCCTCCACGACCTCGCCCAGCGTCGGGCGGCTCATCGCGAACCCGCTCACGCCCACGATCGCCGCGGCGACCAGCACGCCGGCCAGCCAGCCGCGCCTCGTCGCATGCACCGGGACCGTCGTCGTCCACTCGGGTTCGCTCGAGGAGGCGGGGCGCGGCCGCGCCAGCTGCTCCAGCCGCGCCGCCACCCACGCCGCGCTCGCCGGCCGCTCCTCCGGCCGCTTCGCCATCAGCTGCTCGACGAGAGCTGCCAGCTCCGCGCCGACGCCCTCCACACGCGGCACCGGCTGCGCCGCGTGGGCGAGCATCACCTCCACCGCCGTCCCGTCGTACGGCACGCGGCCCGTCAGCATCCGCACCATCACGCACCCGAGGGCGTACAGGTCCGCCTTCTCGTCGACGTCCTCGCCGAGCGCCTGCTCGGGCGCCATGTAGTGCGGCGTGCCCGCGCACCGGCTCGCGCTCGTCGCCGCCTCGCCCGCCCACTTGGCGATGCCGAAGTCGACGATCACCGCGCGCCCGCTCGCGCGGCGCAGCATCACGTTCGCCGGCTTCAGGTCGCGGTGCACGATGCCCGCCGCGTGCGCCGCCGCGAGCGCGCGCGCGAGCTGCGCCGCGACGTCGAGCG
>JAIOII010000513.1 GCA_019912685.1 Kofleriaceae bacterium | reverse complement strand
AGGGCGCCGCGAAGTTCACCGGCGTGCCCGGCGGGCCGGAGCGCGCCTACTTCGTCCGCTCGTACCTGCGCGGCCAGCCGTGCCTGTCGGCGCCCTTCCAGCTCACGTCGACGCGGGGCGCGGGCGCGACCATCCTCGTGTTCCCGCGCCTCCTGTTCGGCTTCTCGCTGCGGGCGTCGATCCACGACATCTACCTCGGCGCGCGCGGCACGTTCACGCTGCGCAACTCGTCGCTCGCGCCGTACATCCCGGGCACGATCGGCAAGCCGGAGGAGCTGGTCATCCCGCTGCCCAAGGGCTTCATCGGCGGCACCGTCGATCAGCAGTTCGCCGAGCAGGTGTCGGTCGATCCGACGCGCGGCTTCATCGTGCGCGAGCCGGTGCCGCCCGGCGGCATGGGCTTCGTCGGTCACTTCTCGCTCAAGACCGACGGCGGCGAGGTCACCTGGGATCTCGATCTGCCCTACGGCACGTTCGAGAGCGGCATGGAGATCAAGCGCACGAAGGACATGCGGCTCGACCTCGGGCCGCGGATGCCGGTGCGCGAGGCGAGCGACGAGCGCGGCGACTGGTACGTGCTCTCGCCGATCTCGGTGCAGCCGAAGCAGCGCATGGTGTTCACCGTGGCCGGCCTGCCGCAGCATCCGGCCTGGACGCGGTGGTCGCGCAACATCGTCGGCGCCGTCGTCCTCGCGGTCCTCCTCGCCGCGATCGGGCTCGCGGTGTTCTGGCCGCGCAAGCAGGTCGCCGCCGCGTCGCCCACGCGGTACGACCAGCTCGTCGACGAGCTGGCCGCGCTCGGCGAGTCGGACGACGCCGAGACCGTGGCCCGGCGCGAGCAGCTCCTCGCCGAGCTCGAGGCCCTGCATCGAGCCCGGGCGGAACCCGGAGCGGGGTAGCTTGGCGCTCTCGCGCGTCGCGGTGCGCAAGGTCGGCAAGCGCTTCGGCCAGCATCGGGCGCTGGCCAACGTCGACGTGGAGCTGGCCGCCGGCGAGGTGTGCGCGCTGCTCGGCCCCAACGGCGCGGGCAAGTCGACGTTGCTCGGCATCCTGTCGACGCTGGTGCGCCCATCGAGCGGCGACGTCAGCTACCACGAGGGCGACGCCGCGCGCGGGTCGGACGATCGCCTGCGCAGCGAGATCGGGCTCCTGGCCCACGCGTCCCTGTGCTACGGCGAGCTCACCGCCGTCGAGAACCTCGAGTTCTTCGCCGGCCTCTACGGCATCGCCGACCCCACGGCGCGCGCGCACGCGCTCCTCGATCAGGTCGGCCTCGACGCCAAGGCGCGCGAGCGGCCGGCCCGCACCTACTCGCGGGGCATGATGCAGCGCCTCGCCCTGGCGCGCGCGCTGGTCGCCGACCCGTCGCTGCTCCTCCTCGACGAGCCGTTCACCGGGCTCGACCGCGGCGGGGCGCTGTCGCTCGGCAAGCGGCTCGGCCAGGCGCGCGCCGAGGGCGTGATCGTCCTGGTCGTGACCCACGACCTCGAGGCGATCGCCGAGGTCACCGACCACGTCGTCGTCCTGCGCCGCGGCCAGGTCGCCCACGCCGAGAAGAAGCGCGGCTTCAGCTACCCCGAGCTGCGCGATCTCTACCACCGCCATGCTGATTGAGTCGCCGTCCACCTGGGTGCGGCCAGTCCGGGGTAAAACCGGATCGATGGGCTTCCTCCGCACGGCCGGCGCCGTCGCCGCCAAGGACCTGCGCGTCGAGCTGCGCAGCCGCGAGGTCGTCTACACGATGGCGTTCTTCGCCGCCGTGATCGTGGTCGTCTTCTCGTTCGCCTTCGTGAAGGACCAGAAGGCGCTCATCGAGGCGGTGCCCGGCGTCGCGTGGGCCGCGGTGGTGTTCGCCGGCACGATCGGCCTGGGCCGCGCCTTCGATCGCGAGCGCGAGGGCGACACGATGCGCGCGCTGCTGCTGTCGCCGGCGCCGCGGCTCGCCGTGTTCGCCGGCAAGACCGTCGCCATCACGGCGCTGGTCTTCACCGTCGAGGCCGTGGTGCTGCCGCTCTGCCTCCTGTTCTTCAACATCGACATCGGCAGCGCGGTCCTCCACCTCGCCCTCGTGCTCGCGCTCGGCGCGCTCGGCTTCGCCGTGGTCGGGACCGTGTTCGCCGCCATGCTCCTGCGCGTCCGCTCGCGTGACGTGCTCCTGCCCGTCGTCCTCTACCCGATCCTCGTGCCCATGATCATGGCGGGGACCAAGGCGACCAGCACGATCCTCGCCGGCGCCACCGGCGACGCCTGGTTCTGGACCCAGTTCCTCGCCGCGTACGATGCGGTCTTCGTCATCGTCGCGCTGTGGACGTTCGAGGCCCTGGTGATCGAATGAGCGAAGGCCCCATGAAGAAGCTCCTCGTCCCGCTGTTCGCCCTCGGCAGCGCCGTCGGCCTGGCGGCGACGCTCTACATGATCTTCTACGTCGCGCCGCTCGAGCGGACGCTGTTCTTCAACCAGAAGGTCTTCTACTGGCACGTGCCCAACTGGTTCGTCCTGTTCACGACCGTGGTCGTGTGCGGCGTGTGCTCGGCCGTCTACCTGAAGAAGCGCGAGGCGAAGTGGGACGACGTGGCGCGGGCTGCCGGCGAGCTCGCCGTCGTGTTCGGCGCGATCGGGCTCGTCACCGGCGCGATCTGGGGCAAGGCGGCGTGGGGCCACTGGTGGAAGTGGGAGCTGCGGCTCACCACCTCGCTCATCCTGTGGCTCACCATGGTCGGCTACGTGCTCGTCCGCCGCTTCGGCGGCGCCGGCAGCGAGCGGCTCGCGGCGGGGCTCGCCGTGTTCGGCGTCGTCAACGTGCCGCTCGTCTACTTCGCGGTGAAGCTCGCCGACGCGCTCCAGCAGGAGAGCGCGCACCCGCAGACCACCGTGGCGAACCAGCTGACCGGGTCGATGAAGACCACGTTCCAGCTGTCGATCCTCACCTTCTTCGCGTTCTACGTCCTGCTCATGCTCGTGCGCACGAGCGCGATCCGCGACGAGCGCCGCCTCCGCGATCTGCGCGAGCGCGGCCTCGACGCCGGGATCCTGGAGCCCTGATCATGGCCAAGCCGAACCTCGTCCTCGCCCTCGTCGCTGCGCTGGTCGCGCTCGCGCTCGCTCCGTCGCCCGCCGCCGCGCAAGAGGCGCCCACGTGCAGGCTCGCCGGTCCGCCGCCCCCGCCGGATCCCGATCCCGCGAAGCGGCCGCCCTTCTATCACAGCCCGATGCGCCAGGCCTGCGAGGACGAGCTCTCGAAGGACCCCGACTGGTGGTTCAGCCTCGAGGGCCGGCTGCGCACGCAGATCCACGTGCAGACCTCGCGGGAGGTCTCGACCAACAACCGTCACGTCGTCCTCGCCTACGGGGCGATCTGGATCATCGCGGTCGCGTTCATCGTGCTCCTGTGGCGCAAGCAGGTCGCGCTGCGCGCCGAGATCGAGCGGCTCTCGCGGGACCTCACCCGGGCGGAGGGCGGCGGCGACGGCGGAAAGGGCGCCGCATGAGTTTCGGGCACATCTTCTTCATCCCGCTCTGCGTGATGGTCGGGATGCTCCTCGGCTTCGTCCTCGGCGCGCGCGCCGCGCGCAACGCGATGGACGCCGAGAAGAAGCGCGACGCCGAGCGCGAGAAGGCGCGGGCGGAGCGCGCGGCGCGCAAGGC
>JAIOII010000512.1 GCA_019912685.1 Kofleriaceae bacterium | reverse complement strand
CGATCGCGGCGGCGGTCGCCGCTGTGCCTCCGCCCGAGCGCGCCGCGCCGGAGAAGGGGGCGACGCGTCCAGCGGCGACGAAGCGACCGGTCGGCAAGCCGACGAAGAGGCCAGCGAAGCCGCCCGCGCCGAAGGACGAGAAGGCCATCGAGCCCGTGGCCGACGACCAGCTCGCGAAGCCGCGCAAGCTCTCGCCCGCCGAGCTCAAGAAGCTCAAGGGCAAGGGCAAGGGCAAGGGCATGTAGCGCCCGTTGCATCTGGTCTGAATTCTTTTGTGGTGTCGTAGAGTTACGACCCGGGAAGGTGTCCCCTTGACGGGGCGAGGGATATGCGGGTACTTATATTTGCGAGTGAACGTTCAGTCGCAAAATAGGCGAACGGGCCGCGGCCGGCCGGCGACGCCGGGTCGCAAGGAGCAGATCTTCGACGCGGCACTGACCTTGTTCGCGGAGCGTGGGTTCCACGGGACGTCGATCCCGGACCTCGCGGCGGCGGCGGGCGTCGCGCCAGCGTCGCTCTATCGCCACGTCGAGAGCAAGGAGCAGCTCGTCAACGAGGTGTACCGCCGCGCGAAGGCGCTCCTCGCGACGGCGCTCTTCTCGGCGGTCTCGACCGATCCGGCGACGCCGTTGCGCGAGCAGTTCCACCAGCTCTGGTGGGCGCTCGTCGGCTTCGCGCGCCGCGAGCCGCGCGCGTTCGCGTTCCTCGAGCTCCACCACCACGGCGACTACCTCGACGCCGAGTCGCGCGCCGTCGAGCTCCGCGTCCTCGCGCCGATCGCGCAGGTCGTCGAGCGCGGCCGCGCCGCCGGCCTCCTCAAGCGCGAGCCCGCGCCAGCGCTCATCGTGACCGTCTGGGGCGCGTTCGTCGGCATGGTGCGCGCCGCGCGCGCCGGCTACTTCATCCTCGACGACGACATGGGTCGCGCCGTCGAGCACACCACCTGGGACGCCATCCAAGGGAGATCGCCATGATCGAGACCACCACCACCTCCGCACGCCCCGCCACCGCGTCGGCCGTGTCCGGTCCCCGGACACTCGACGACCTCGCCGAGCTCGACGTCACCGCCCTCGAGGCGGTGTACCGCCGCGGCACCGTGCCCGCGTCGCTCCACGCGCTCGACGGCAACCCCGTCTGCCGGATGCTCGCCGTGCGCGGGCTCGACGGCGGCGGCCGCGCTCGCCTCGTGCGCGACCTGGCCCGCGTGTCGTGGTTCCCGTGGGCGGGCAAGAGCTTCGCGGCCGAGAGCGATGGCGCCGGCAACGGCATCAACCGCGTCCGCCTCCTCGGCGGCAAGCGCTGGTTCCCCTTCACGACCAGCGTCGAGGCGTCGGCGATCGACGGCGCGCCGTGCATCTTCCTCGACTACCGCCACGCCGCGAACCCGAAGCCGATCCAGATGATCCGCGACGAGCTGCGCGAGGTCCGCCCGGGCCTCTTCCTCGGGCCCGCGATGCTCGACACCGGGCGCTCGCCCGCGCGCCTCGTCCTCTGGTTCGCCTGCGACCTCGGGAACTGATAGCGTCCGCGGGTGAGCAAGAAGGACACGTCACCCGGCGGAAGCGAGATCCTGCGGCACGAGGCGGTCGACGGCGACGGCGACATCGCGCACGCCGACGACGAGCGCATCACCGCGCACCTGACCCGCGCGATCGCGGCGCCGGCCTCGGTGTTCCACGAGCTCGTGTCCGATCGCATCCACGTCGACGTGCACATCATCCCGGCGGCCGACGATCGTCCGTACGTCACGCTCGCGAGCGCGGGCATGAGCGCGCGGCCGATGACGATGCCGCCGCAGATGGACGACGCCGCCGAGTGGAGCCACGCCGAGCTGTGTGTCTTCCTGCCGCCCGACTGGCCGCTCGGGCAGGACGCGATGAAGGACGAGCGCAACTACTGGCCGATCCGCCTGCTCAAGACGCTCGCCCGGCTGCCGCACGACTACGGCACGTGGCTCGGCTGGGGCCACTCGATCCCGAACGGTGACCCGGCGCAGCCGTACGCGCCCGACACCAGGCTCTGCGGCGCGATCATCATCCCGCCGTTCGCGCACGGCGAGGACCTCTTCATCGCCGAGGGCAAGCCGACCTTGCGCTTCTTCCAGATCCTCCCGGTCACCGACGCCGAGATGAAGTTCAAGCTCCAGCACGGCGTCGACAAGCTGCTCGAGAAGCTGGAGAAGAAGCTCCCCGACATCTACGGGCCGATCGATCGCGCGCGCAAGAGCGCGGTCTGACGCCGCGCCGTCACTCGCGGACGAAGCAGCTCCAGCCGGGGACCGTGTCGCGGTACTCGCGGAGGCTCTTGCCGAGATCGATCACGCCGATGATCTCGGTGCGGCGGCCGGCGTCGACGTTGATCGCCAGGGTCGACAGCGTGTCGAACATGATGCGGAAGCCGAGCTGGGCGCTGGCCGCGTCGAGCGCCATGCCGCCTTGCTTCTGCGCGCCGCCGCGCACCAGCGATCCGAGCACGTGCTCGGGGCGGAGCTGGCCGATGCGATCGCGCACGGCGACGGCGAAGCGCCCGACCTCGGCGGCGGCGACGATCTCGATCGGCCCCAGGTTGGCGCGGATGTGACGCTCGATCGCGTTGATCGCCATCTCGTCGATCGCCGACAGGAAGAGGTCGGCGATGAGCTGGGGGCAACCCAGGCGCTGCGCGCGCGCGCCGATCTCGCGCAGGACGCGGACCTTGGCGACCGAGTCCGCGACCGAGTGGGTGTCGAAGAGGCCGCCGTGGCGCACGTAGCGATCGAGGCCGAAGAGCTCGGCGCCGGAGAGCTTGCCGAGCATGGTGAGGAGGGAGTCCTCGAGGCGATCGTCGACCGGCACGAGGTAGCGCAGGGCGCGGCTCGCGATGAGCTCGAGCGCGGCGCGGCGGCCGGTGCCGCTGCAGAGGACGATCACCGGGCCGGGCGCGTCGGCGGCGTGATCGATGCGGCCGTGGCCGACGATCGTGACCGCGCCCTTGCCCTCGACGCGCGGGATGTCGGCGACCGCGAGCACGGCGTCGACGCGCTCGCCGACCGCGACGTCCTCCACGATCACGCGCGCCGAGCCCGGCTTCATGTCGCTCTCGTCCGCACCAGGAAGTCGAGATAGCCGCCGAGCTCGTCGAAGCGCAGCTCCTGCTTGCACGAGCTACACCACCGGGTCGGAGCCCGCAGGGACACCTCGTCGCGGTGGATCAGCATGTTGACGCTGGTATCGCACGTGTCGCAGGCGTACGGGGCCAGACACGACAGGACCTCGGCCCGGGCGAAGAAATTTGCAACGTAGTTGGCCTGCATCCCCACGCAGTAGGGGACGGCCTCGACGACCACCCGGCGGTGCGCCGTGACCCGCGCCATCATGAGGATCCAGCGGTGCGCGCCGATCGAGTTGATGCGCTGGATCCCCGACAGATCGAACGCCAGCTCGCCGTCGAGGTCGGCGACGAGCGCCTCCAGATCGGCGGTCTCGTCGATGATTCCCGCGAGCATGACGATCGTGCGACCGTCCGGACGCCTCTCGAGGCGGCGGGAGAGCATGTGCAGGAAAACTATCGCCCGGGGACCTTCTCCACCGAGATGGCGGGGGGGCTAGGGTCGGGGTACGGACCGGGTAGCGCCTTCCGATCGCCCCAGCGCTCGACGCCCGGCAGCGAGTGGTAGAGGAGCCAGTGGTAGAGGGAGCGCGGCATGAACCGGCGCAGGTAACCGAAGATCCAGGCGTCGAGCGTGACCGGCACGCGGAGCGGAGGGCGCCGCCGGTGGATCGTGCGGACGATGCGGCGCGCGATCGACTCCGGCGTGGCGAACGCGCGCCGCATGAGCCGCGCGATGAACGGCGACATGTGCTCGTAGTGCGCGTGGTACGCCTCGCCGTCGTCGGCGTTCGAGCGCTCGCTGGCCGCGGTGAGCCGCGTGTGCTCGAACGACTCGGAGTGCACGAACCCGGGCTGGATGAGGCTGACGTGGATGCCCCACGGCCGGACCTCGTAGTAGAGCGCCTCGGTGGCGCCCTCGAGCGCGAACTTCGACGCGCTGTAGATCGCCATCGTCGGCATCGCCATCATGCCGCCGACCGACGACAGGTTGATGATGCGACCGCGGCGGCGCGCGCGCATGCCGGGGAGGACGAGGCGCGTGAGCTCGACCGGGCCGACGTAGTTCACGTCCATCTGATCGAGGAAGTCGTCCTCGGTCACGTGCTCGAGCACGGAGCGGTACGCGACGCCCGCGTTGTTGACGAGCACGTCGATCGCGTCGAAGCGCGCCTCGGCGGCGGCGACGGCGGCCTTGCGGTCGGCCTGGCGCGTGACGTCGAGCGGCACGAGCGCGACGCGCTCGCCCTCGGCGATGCCGGCGTCGGCGAAGCGCGCGATCGATTCCGCGCGCGCCGTCAGCACGAGCCGGTGTGGTGTGTCGCGCAGGAGCGCGCGTGCGAGCGCCAGGCCGATGCCGGTGCTCGCGCCCGTGACCATGATGGTCATCGGCGGGCGCGCCATGCGATCGAGTGTACGCGTCGTGCGACGAGCGGCCGCAGGGAATCTTCGCTCGCGCGCGGTCAGGTAAGGCGGCCCACCCGTCAGGGCACGATCATCGCGTTTCGTCGTCGACGCCGCGCGACAAGCAACGTGGAAATGCTGACGAGCCCCGCGAGCCCCACGAGCATGCCCACCGCGATCCGCCACGTGGCCCCACCCGGCGACTCCGGTTCCCTCTCCGTCTGCGGCTGCGTCTGCGTCTGCGGCTGCGTCTGCGTCTCCGGCTGCGTCTGCGTCTCCGGCTGCGCCGCCGCCCTCGGCAGCTCGACCTCCACCTCGCTGCCGTCGGCGTAGCGCGCGAAGAGCCGAACGTCCTTCCGACCGATCAGCCGCTCCGGGATCAGGTTGGCGACGCAGTCCGGATGACCGAGGAACGCGCGCAAGGCCGCCGGGTCGCGCTCCCCACCCATCATCTTCCAGAAGTAACCGTCGTTCGGCGGCACGATCGCGCTCGCGGCGCCACCGCCCCACTCCGCGCGAAACGCGACGACGCCCGGACCGCGCGCCTCGATCACGAGCCCGCGCGAGTGGCTGCACGTCCACGCGTCCTCGACCCAGCTCACGCCCTCGACCACCGGCGCGGCCGCGGGGCGACGCCACGCCGCGTCGATCCGGTACGTCACCGGCGCCTCGTACGCGCCGCCGTGCACCGTGAACGATCCACGCGTGGCCGCGACGCGGATCTCCTGCACACGGACGGCATCCGTCGCGCTCACGTCCGTCACCGTGAACGGCACGGGCCCCTGCGCGCCCTCGACGCGCAGCGGCGGCGGATCCGTCCACGCCAGCTCGAACCGGTAGAGCACGGGGGCTGGCGGGACCACCTCGGCGTCGGGGAACAGCGCCGGCCCGGGCATCGCGCACTCGGCTCGTGCCGAGCCCGCCACGAGACCGAGGACCGCCGGGATCGCGAGCAGGGCGATGCGTCGCATGGCCGGTTGGACACCGCCACCCCGCGATCGGTTTGGGAGACTCGCCCCCCGCGCAGCTTTTTGGTCTCCGGATTCCGCGGCCCGGGCTCACCCGGCGGCGGCGTCACCCTCTGCCCACACGTCGCCATCGTTCATGCGCGTGACCATCATCGCCGCGGCGTTGTCGCCGGTCGCGTTGAGCAACGTCGCCAGCGGATCGATGATCACGCTGATGACGGCGAGGAGCGGCAGCACGCCGGCGGGGAAGCCGAACACCGACAGGATCAGGAGCTCGCCGATCATGCCGCCGCTCGGGATCGCGCCCATGACCACGCCGACGAGGATGGCGACGGCGACCACCATCACGAGCCGGCCCGGCGTCAGCTCGTAGCCGAAGAGGCTCATGGCGAACAGGATCTTCAGCACGCCGCCGATCACCGAGCCGTCCTTGTGCAGGGCGGCGCCGATCGGGACGACGACGTCGGCGACGGGCGCGGGCACGCCCATCTTCGGCGCCGCCTCGAGGTTGATCGGCATGGTCGCCATGCTCGAGCAGGTGCCGACCGCGGTGAGCGATGGCCGTAGCATGTGCTTCCAGAAGCGGGCGAGCCCGCGGACGCGGCCCGCGGCGTAGGCGTAGGCCGAGAACGCGACGACGAAGTACGCCGACCCGAAGGCGTAGTAGACGGCGAAGACGCCGAGGTACGCCGTCGCGAGCTTGTCGCCGGTGTCGACGACCATCGCGCCGAACCAGGCGAACAGGCCGACCGGCGCCACGTACATGACGTAGTCGACGAGGCGGGTGAAGACGGCGGCGCCGCTCTCGAGCAGGCGCGCGAAGGGCGCGCCGCGCTCGCCGGAGCGCAAGGTCGCCACGCCGACGGCGATCGAGAACACGATGAGGGGCAGCATCGCGTTCCGCGAGATGAGCTCCGGGAAGTCGGACGCCGTGAAGGTCTTCACGAGCTGCGTCAGCAGGTCCGGCGCCTTCGCGTCGGGTGGGGCGGCAATCTCGATGCCGGCGCCGGGCGACGGGCGCACGAGCAGCATGAAGACGAGCGCGCTGACGGCGGCGACGACGCTCGTGAACAGGAACACCGCGAACATGCGCCACGCGATGCCCGACAGCCGCTTCGCGCTCGGCGCGGTCGCGATGCTCGACGCCACCGTGAAGAACACGAGCGGCACGATGATCATGAAGATCAGGTTGAGGAACAGGTCGCCGATCGGCCGCAGCGCGTCCGCGGTCGACGGCGAGACGCGGCCGACGACGAGGCCGGCCACGATCGAGGCGAGGAGCAGGAGCGAGAAGCCGTAGGCCCGGAGGACCCCCATCGCCGGATTGTAGCGAGGATCGGGGTATCCTCGCTGGCGATGGATCGCTTCGGCATCGTTCTCCTGACGGCGCTCGTGGCATGCGGTGGCGGCGCTCGTGCACCGGCGACGACCTCCGCGGCGGAGCCCACGGCCGTGCCGCCGTCACCGTCCGCCGCGGCCGACGCGTTGACGGTCGACGAGTGCCACGCCGCCTATGCGCGCTGGTGGGACGTGCCGCCGTGCGAGCTCGGCGTCGAGTGCACGATCTCGGAGAAGGTCCTCCAGCAGACGGTGCTCGGGGTCGGCGAGCAGACCCGGCGCGCGCGGAGCTGCGCCCGGCTGCGGCCGCGCGCCTGGTACGACTGCGCGATGCAGGCGCCGACGTGGAAGGCGTGGCATGCGTGCGGTCCCGCGCTCCTGCCGGCGTACCGGGCGGTGCCGGCGGGGAAGGGGCCGCACCGGCTCGAACGCGGCGTGGCCTACGTCATCGGACGCGACATCCTCTCGCTCGCGTCGATCGCCGACGGGCGGGCGACCTTCGTGAACATCGACAGCAGCACCGACGAGCAGCACGAGCTGGTGGTCGAAACGAACGGCGAGCTCGACCTCACCCACGAGTATCCGTCCGACCCGCCCGAGGCGTCGTCGCTGCCGCCGGGCTTCGACCTGAGCCCGGACGCGGGCGTCGCTCCCGACGCGGCGTCTTCCCCGGACGGCCTGCAGGTCATCGCGCTCGTCCGCATGGGCGGCCCGCGGTTCCGGGTCGTCGCGATCGCCGGCGATCACGTCGTGCTCGAACGGCTCCCGCCGCGCGAGATCGTCATCAAGCAATTCCACTGACCGGTGTCAGAGCCTGGGAGGCATTCGCCGTCCCCGGCGCGCTTCCGCGCGCCTCAGCGGCCGGCGCCGCCGAGCCGAGCGTCGAGCTGCTCGAGCAGCTCGATGATCTGGACCATCTTGAGGGCGAGCGCTTGATCTCCGGCGCGCTGCTCGACGGCGGCGCCGACCACGGGCACGAGCGTCTCCTCGAGGCGGCGGACCTGAGCGAGGAGCTCGGCGGCGGAGGCGGCGCCGGCATGGTCGCCGTTGCCGTTGCCGCCGTTGCCGCTGCTGGTGCGCGCGCGCAGGCTCTCCGCGAGGGTATCGAGGCGCGGCGCGAGCCAGTCCTCGGGGTCGCGCGTCGCGGCGTCGGCCGACGCCTGCTTGGCCCAGAGCGTGATCGCGCTGCGTAGCTCGCGCATCTCCTTGCCGAGCTCGGCCGATCCACCCACGGAGCCGAGCGCGCTCTTGATCGCGCCGAGCTCGGCGCCGAGGCCGGAGAGGGTGCCGACGAGGCGCGTCACCGGGTCGTCGTCGCCGCCGCCCATGCGGCGCTGGCGCAAGAACTCCGCCTTGATCTCGGTCCAGCGTGTCTGCTGCGCGGCCGTCATGCGTCCGCGCAGCTCTCCGAGCTTGAGGAGGTTCTGCTCGGCCGCGGTCGTGAGCGTCTGCGACTCGCCCTGGTAGTGATCGGTGACGAGGTTCTCGAGCTCGTCGGCCGTCATCGCGGAGACCACCTTCTCGGCGATCTTGTTCATGTTGCGGTAGCTGCCCTGGAGCTTGAAGGGCGGCTCGGTGCGGAACGCATCCGCCTGCGCCGCCGACCGGATGTACTCCTGGTTGACCTTGAGCAAGGACCCCTGCGCCGCGAACAGGTGGCGGACGACGGCGAGGATCTCCTCGAGCTCGATCGCCGAGTAGCCGTGCGACAGCTCGGTCGTCGGCACGTGCTCGCCGCGCGCCATGCGGATGACCTTGTAGACGTCGCCGAGGTCGCGGGTCGCGAGCGGCGAGAGCGTCGGGTTCGACGTGAGC
Organism: Kofleriaceae bacterium; assembly: GCA_019912685.1. Taxonomy (GTDB): domain Bacteria; phylum Myxococcota_A; class Polyangia; order Haliangiales; family Haliangiaceae; genus UBA2376. The sequence goes on along the minus strand of JAIOII010000512.1, from coordinate 7,344 downwards.
GCGTTCTCGAGGAAGGAGAGCGCGAACGCGTCCTGCTTGCCGGTGAGCACGTCGCCGAGGTTGTAGACGTCGGCGCGGTTGGCCAGCATGTCCGGGATGCGGAACTGCTCGCCGCTCTCGGTGTACGGGTTGCCGGCCATCACGACGCAGAACTTCTTGCCGCGCAGGTCGTAGGTCCGTGTCCGGCCCCGCCAGACGCCCTCGATCTTGCGCTGCGCGTCGCACAGCGAGATGAACTTCTGCAGGAGCTCGGGCGACGTGTGCTGGATGTCGTCGAGGTAGAGCATCACGTTCGTGCCCATCTCGAGCGCGAGCGAGACCTTCTCGACCTCCTGGCGCGCCGTCGCGTTGGGCGCGTCGCCCGGATCGAGCGACGTCACCTCGTGGCCGAGCGCGGGGCCGTTGACCTTGACGAAGGCCAGGCCGAGGCGCGCGGCGACGTACTCCATGAGCGTCGTCTTGCCGTAGCCCGGCGGCGAGATGAGGAGCAGCATGCCCATCTGGTCCGTGCGCTTGGCCGCGCCGGCCGCGCCGAGCTGCTTGGCGAAGTTGGCGCCGACGAGCGGCAGGTACACCTCGTCGATGAGCCGGTTGCGCACGAACGACGACATCACGCGCGGGACGAGCTCGTCGATGCGCAGGCGCCTGCGCTCGCGCTCGGCGATCTCGGCGCGCAGCGCGCGGTAGGCGCGGAACGCCGGCACGTGCACGGCGCGGAAGTGATCGAGGCGCGCGGTCAGCTCGTCGAGGCGCACGCGCAAGGTGCCGCCCTCGATGCGCGGGTGGCGGCCGAGCAGGCCGGTGACGCTCGCGAACGAGCTGGCGCGGGCGATCGCCGAGCACGTCGGCGAGGCGGGCCAGGCTCTGCGCCGCGCGGCTCCACCGCGCGCGCGCCGCCGCCTCCTCGGCCTTGACCTCGCTCCCCCAGTACGCGAGGGCCAGCGCGCGCGCCGCCGCCGGGAACGAGAGCAGCCCGGCGCCGTCGCGCATGGCGAGCAGGCGCTCGAGGATCTTCGCCGCGTCGTGATCGTGCACGCCGCGCTCGTAGCCCTCGTCGTAGCGATCCTGGGCGACCTGGCGCAGCGCGCCTTCGAGGGTGCCGTCGCGCACGTGATCGTGGAGCGCCGCCATCGTCAGCGGCCCGCGCCCCGCCTCCGCGTCGGCCAGCACCGACGCGGCCAGGTACTCGCCGCGGTACACCTCGGCCGACTCGCTCGGCAGGTCCTGGTTCCAGTACGCGCGCGCCGCGGTCAGCCGCTCCTCGGCGAGCGGCTCGTAGAAGTCGGTGCCGGCGAGGTGCACGGCGAGGCCGTCCTCGTGGGGCACGATCATCAGCTCGAGCGGCTGCTTGTTGATCGGGAAGCGGTGCGCGCCGAAGCGCAGGAGCTCGCCCTCGCCCTCGAACAGGTCGGCCTTGTCGCGCTGCCCGCGCAGCGCGTCCTGCCGCGCGGCCTTGAGCCGGGCCTCGAGCTCGTCGGCCTTGACCGCGTCGCCGAGCGTCGCCATCTCCCCCGCGATGTCGCGGAGCTTCTGCACCATCGCGTCGGACGCGAAGTACGCGTTGACCTCGTCGGCGGTCGCGAGCTGCGCCGCGCGCCGGGCGACGCCCTCGAGGATGCGCTGCGCCGCCTTCTGCAAGTTGGCGGCGCGCCGCTGCCGCTCGGCGGCGAGCAGCTGCTTGCGCGCGCCGACCGCGTCGACGATCTCCTCGCGCTTCGTCGCCAGCTCGGCCGTCAGCTCGTCGACGTCGGCGAACCGGCCCTCGAGCTCCTCGAGCTGGACGAGCAGGCGGGTCAGCTCCTGATCGCAGCGCTCGGGCGTGTCGCACTGCGCGAGCGCCGACGCGACGCTCTGGGTGAGCAGCTTCACCTGCGCCCCGAACTCGGCGCGGCCTTCCTTGCCGGCCAGCTCGCGGTGGCGACCCTCGATCGTCGCCCGCGCCCGGTTCACGTTGCCGAACGCGTCGGTGATGTTCTCGAGGATCGCCGTGCGCTTGGTCGCGTCGTCGATCTTGAGCGAGCCGATCACGTTGCCGAGCAGGTCGAGCCCGCCCGCGACCTGATCGATCTGCTCGCGGATCGGCTTCACCTCGACCGCGGTCTGCAGCTCGCCGACGCGCTCGGCCAGCCCGGCCGCCCGCCCGACGAGGTCGCCGAACGCGTCGCCGCGCGCCAGGAACGCGACGCAGTCGGTCGTCACGCGCTCGAACGCCGTCGCGACCTCCTGCTCCAGCGCCTCGAGCGCGGCGACGTCGATGAAGCGGACCTCCTTCCTCGAGATCAGCTGTCCGCGCAGCCCGCGCAGGCCCGTGAGGGCCTCGAGGAACGGATCGATCCGGTCCCAGCCCTCCGACCGCGTCGCCCGCAGGCGCTCCGTCACCATCGCCTGCGCCTCCGCGAGCTGCTTCCTCGCCTCGGCCTCGAGCGCGACGACCTTCTCGTACTCGTCGAGGATGAGCTTGGCCGCGTTCCTCACGTCGGCGATCGCGCTCTTCAGGTCGCCGGCGTCGGCGTGGCCGAGCCAGTAGTAGGCGTCGCCGGCGCGGGTCGCGAGCGTGAGGATGTCCTCGAACGTCGAGCGCGCCGGCTTGTCGGCGCCGGCGAGGCGCGCGATCGACAGGGCGTCCGAGAGCCCACGCACCAGGTCGGCGTTGCCGACCTTCGCCAGGTAGCTGCCGTCGGTCGGCGCGCTCGCCGCGTGCTCGGCGCTCGTGAACGGCGTCCTCCACACCTGCATCGGGTGGACGCGCGTCGGCTCGCCCGACGCCTGGCGCATCACCACCATGCGGCCGTCGGCGAACAGCGAGTAACCGGCGCACGCGATCGGCGACGCGACCTGCTTCTCGATCAGGTTGTACGGGTAGAGCAGGTACGTCCCGTCGTTGCCGCGGTGGTAGACGTAGAGCACGTCCTCGCCGTTGGGCGAGCGCAGCTCGCGCTTGAGCACGTAGCCGCTCGCGTCGCCGTCGAACTTCTTGTGATCGCCGCCGACCAGCACGTAGCCGCCGGGAAAGATGACGCCGTGATCCTCGGGGAGGCTGCGACAGCCCTGGCCGATGCCGTCGGCGCGCACGACCTTCTTCGAGCGCCCGTCGAACACCATGTAGCGCCAGGCCGTCTCGCGGAAGGGGAGGACCTTCAAGAGGACCAGGCCGCCTGGCTTGCCGATCGGCGCGAAGAAGATCCGGGCGTCGTCGAGCGACTGGTTCGCGTCCTCGACCGGCTCCTCGTAGATGCCCTGGCCGCTCTCGGTGTTGTCCTCGACCTTGATCGTGAGCGTGCCGCCGACGCACTCGATGAACAGCGTGTCGAGGATGTTGAAGTGCGGGTGCTTGCCCGCGACCTGGTGGTCGCGCGTGACCTCGCGCCACTCGAAGTCGTAGGGCGTGGGGTACACCGCCGCCAGATCGCGGTCGCCGCGATCGTCGATGTAGACGACGCGCCCGTCGGGCTCGATGCGCCAGCGCAGGACCTTCTGGTCCTTCCACGTCGCGCCCGCCTGGAACACGGCGAGGAGCTGGGTGTCGAGCTTGACCAGCTGGATGAGCCGCGCGTCGCGGTAGTAGCGGTAGAGGTTCGCGAAGTCGCGCTCGAGATCGGCGCTGGCGAGGAAGTCCTGCTGGTCGGCGGGCAAGGCCGCCGTGTCGAACGAGCCGTCGCCGGTCTGATCGGGGAGCGCCTCGAAGCGGTGGAGAGCGAGGACGTCGGCGACCTTGGTCTCGTGCTTGAGCCCGAGGAAGACGTTGAAGCCGAGGAGCAGGTGCTTGCCCACGGCGACGATGTCGACCGGCGCGCAGTTGTGCTCGCTGCGCAGCCGCTCGGTGGCGACGAGCTGCGGCTCGGTCGAGCCGAACACCGCCTTGCGGCGGAGGTTCAGCGCCTCGGCGCGCTTCGCCAGCTCCTGACCGCCGGCGGCGAGCCGCTGGCGCAGGACCTCGTAGTTGCCGCCGCTCAGCGCGGCGTCGACGTCGGCCATCGCTTGCTCCTGAGGTCAGCTCACCTTGTCGTCGTCGACGCCGAGCTGCCGCGCCTTGTCCATGAGCGCCTGCAGCTTGACCCGCGTGCTGTCGTCGGCCTTGAGCATCAGGTTGGCGAGCACCGCCGACACCGTCAGGTTCTTGAGCGCCTCCGCCGAGCCGGCGGCGGAGCCGACGACGTCCTTGAGGTCCTGCAGGAGCTGGCCGTTGCCGTTCTTGAGCCGATCGCCGAGCGCGCTGCGCACGACCTCGGAGTGATCGACCACGCCGTCGATCGAGTTGCCGAGCGCGACCGCCTTGACGAAGCGGTCGAAGAACTGGCCGTCGCCGCCGACGATCTTGATGTCGGCCTTGCCCATCGCCTCGGCCATGACCTTGGCCTGCTGCTCGGTCATCTGCACGCGCGCCCTGATCTGCTCGAGCGCGATGGCCCGATCGTTCTCGAGCCGGAGGCGGAACTCCTCGTGGTCCTTGGCGGCGCCGTCGAGCACCTTCATGGCCGCCGCCTTCTCGGCGATGCCCTTGGCCTCGGCGAGCATGCGCTTCTCGATCGCGACGGCCTCGGCCTCCTTGGCCGCGACCTCGGCGAGCAGCCCTTCGCGCTTGCCGACCGCCTCGGCGAGCCCGGTCTTCTCGATCGCGGCGGCCTCGGCCTCGCGACCCGCGGCCTCGGCGAGCGCCTTGCGGCGCACGTTCTCGGCGATGACCGTGCCCTCCTTGTCGGTGACGGCGACCTGCGTCTCGCGGACGCGGGCCTCGGCGAGGCCGAGCTTCTCGACCGCGACCGCGTCGGCCTCCTTCACGCGCACCTCGGCGAGGCCCTCGGCGGCGTGCTCGGCCTGCTGGCCCTCGGAGCGGCGGATCGCGGCGCGCGCCTCCTTGTCGGAGGCCTCCATCGCGGCCTCGGCGAGGATGAGCTGCTTCTTGGCGTGGGCTTGCGCGACCTGCTGCTCGGCCTCCGCCTTCTTGATGTCCTTGATGAACACCTCCTGCGCCGCGGCCTCGGCGTGCACGATCGTGACGTGCTTGTGGCGCTTGGCCTCGGAGTCGGTGCGCAGGTCCTTGATCGCCTCCTCCTCGACGGCGACGGTCTTGTCGACCGCGACGCGCGCCCGGATGATGTCGGCGATCGAGCGCTTCTCGGTCTCGACCGCCTTGTTCATGTCGATCGAGCCGAGCTCGACCTCGCGCTTGCGCAGGACCTCCTCGAGGTCGTGGGCCTTGGCCACGCGCACCTTCTCGACCTCGACCTCGCGGATGCGGCCCTGCTCGGAGACCTGGACGGCGCGCAGCTTGGCCTGCTCCGCCATCTGGATCGCCTCCTCGGCGCGCTGGCGCTCGACGTGCGTGCGCTTCTCCTCCTCGAGGCGGAAGCGGTTGGCCTCGTTCTCCTCGCGCGCGTTGGCGATCGCGATCTCCTTGTTCTTCTTGGCCTCGGCCTCGGCGCGCTGCTGGTCGAAGCGGAACACGGCCTCGTCGGAGGTCAGGTTCTGCTTGCCGAGCTCCATGCGCTCCTTCTGCTTGAGCTGGTTGGTGTCGATCGCCGCGCCCGTGGTGATCGCGGTGATCTTCTTGATGCCGAGCGAGTCGAGGACGTTGTTGGGATCGAGGACCTCGATCGGCGTCTGCTCGAGGTAGTCGATCGCGGCGTCGTCGAGGACGTAGCCGTTCAGATCCTTGCCGATCACCGAGATGATCTGGTCCTTGAACACGTCGCGCTGGGTGTAGAGCTGCTCGAACTCCATCTTCTTGCCGACGGTCTTGAGCGCCTCCGAGAACTTGGCGGCGAAGAGCTCCTCGAGCGTGGACTGCTGGGACGCGCGGGCGCAGCCGATCGACTGGGCGACGCGGAGGACGTCATCGACCGTCTTGTTGACGCGCACGAAGAACGTGACCTTGATGTCGGCGCGGATGTTGTCGGCGCAGATGAGGCCTTCCTTGCCCCGGCGCGACACGTCGATCGTCTTGACCGAGAGGTCCATGACCTCGGCCTTGTTGATGATGGGCAGGACGATCGCGCCGGTGAACGTCACCTTGGGCTCGGTGCCCATCTTGTTGACGATCATCGCGCGCCCCTGATCGACCTGTCGCCACGTGCGGGCGATCAAGACGAGCAGACCGAGGATGAGGACGCCGCCGATCCCGATGATTGCGAACATCAGTTGCTTTTCCATGTGCCGACTCCTTCTCCTTCAGGTCCGTTCCGTGGCCGACGCGCCCAGGAGGGCCTCGGCCGTGGGCTCGACGACATACGCCGCGCGCGCGTCGTCGAAATCGATGATGAGCGCCTTGTGGCCGCGGGCGAGGGCGCCCGGCCGGTCGCAGCGCACCGGGATGACCAGCACGGTGCCGCCGTCCTCGACGGTGGCCTGGCCGAAGTCGTCGTCGACGTGGCCGGTGGTGATCGTGCACGTGTGGCCGACGTAGTCGCGGTTCGACTTGCCCTGCTTGATCTCGAAGACCGGCGCGAGCGGCCGCACCAGCAGCCCGGCCAGCGGGATGCCGACGACGACCACGGCCAGCAGCACGATGGCCGGCAGCCAGCCGGCGAGCGAGCCGATGCTGCTGCTCGCGTAGCGCATGCCGAGGAGCGACGCGATCCAGCAGACGAGCATGATGGCCGAGACCGAGATCGTGACCGGTACGGTCGCGAGACCGAGCGCGTGCCAGAACCCGCCGCCGTCGAGATCGTGGTCCACCTTCACGCCCTTCAGGCCCTCGATGCCGCCCTTGACCGCGCCGGACGCGTCGCCGCCGCCGAACAGATCGATGTCGAGCGCGCCGAGCAGCACGAAGAGCCAGTACACGAGGCAGATGCCGAGACCGATCGTGAAGATGACGGTCGGGAACTGCACGGATGCGTCGAGCAGCTGGTTCACGTGCGCCTCCCCGCGCGAATGGGACGACCATGTGATGGCCGTTCCGGGTACGTCGTCTGTAGCAAGACGTTCATTCCGTAGGTCCCCCCAGGGCACCGGGAAAGGGACGATCGGTCACGCGGGTGCACGATTGCAACCCCGCCGTACGGGAAGCGTCGGCACGCGCAAGCTGCCGGAACTTGCCGGGTCTCGCGACGCGCGGGGGCGCGGCGCCGGGTTGACATGTGCATCGCGATGCACGTATGCCGGAGGCCATGCCGAGCCGTGCGCGCGCCGCGTCCCGCCTCGTCGACGTCCTCGACGCGTCGATCCTCCAGCTGCTCGCCGTGCCCGCGCGCGTCGACGTCCTGCGCGTCCTGCTCGTGCACGGGGGCGCCGACGTCGGGACGATCGCGTCACACCTGCCGCTCGACCGTTCGGTCGTGTCGCGTCACCTGAAGGCGTTCGACGACGCCGGGCTCGTGCGCGTCACGCGCGACGGCCGGCATC